>JAJXVK010000127.1 GCA_021782155.1 Pseudomonadota bacterium | reverse complement strand
GCGCCCGCCCTCCGCTTCGCTCCGGGTGCAGGGCCATGCCGCCCGTGGGCTTTCGTCGCCACAAGGCCGCGACGGTCGCGGTCCCATCGACGGAGCATCCCATGAGCGAGCACGACGACTTCGAACCGCCTCACGCCTCCTCGCCGACCGACCACGTGCTGACCGAACTCCAACTCTACGGCTACCGCCCCTTCGAGGACGAACCCGACCCCCGTCCACTGCCCGAAGGCAATCGCGTCGCCGGCGCCATCGCCGACATCTTCGACGCCCTGATCTCGACCCTGGAGGACACGCGCCTCGAACCCGACCTCGACGATCTCCTGTGGTCGACCGTCAACCTCTTCCACCGCGCCACGGACAGGATCGAGCGCGAACTCGACGTCAACGAGCAGTCGCAGCGCCGCCTGCAAGGCGAACAGGACGGCAGCGAGGTGAAATCCGTCGAACTCGAACGCCTCATCGCCCAGGGCCAGACGCTCCTCGAACGCCGCGACGCCTTCGAATTGATGCGCGACCAGGCCGCCGATCACTTCGAGCGGCAAACCGGATCGAGCTGGAAACCGCGCACCGGCTCCAAAGTCAACCATCGCAACCTGACCTCGGCCATGATCGACAGCCGCGACTTCCTCACCGCCAAACGCCGCGCCGAGAACGAGGTCCTCATTCCCGCAGGGCCGAAAATCGCCTTCTCCGGCGGCGACAGCGTCGATCACAAGCTGATCTGGGCCAAGCTCGATCAAATCCGCGCCAAGCACCCCGATATGGTGCTGATGCACGGCGGTTCGCCCAAAGGCGCCGAGAAGATCGCCGCGCGCTGGGCCGACATTCGCAAGGTTCCGCAAATCGCCTTCAAGCCCGACTGGACCAAGCACGCCAAGGCCGCGCCGTTCAAGCGCAACGATCAAATGCTGGCCGTCCTGCCGATCGGCGTCATCATCTTCCCCGGCACGGGTATCCAGGACAATCTCGCCGACAAGGCCCGCAAGATGGGCATTCCGGTCTATCGGTTCGGCAAGGGCGGCGCGTGAGCGCCACCGGCTACTTTCGAACGCCGCTATACGCGATCAAGCGCTACGGGCATTTTTCTCGGTAGGCCGGAAACTTACCCGCTTTGCCATAGGTCTCGATCGAGCAATGATCTTCAGCGTATGCATATCCGCATTGCATCCGAAAATCGACCTCGGCATTGCTACGCATATGCGCGGGGTTGACGTTTTTCGGTAGCAGAAGCAGGCCGAGTTGCAGGGAAAGCCAATGGCAAGTTGCGCCATGCCCATGCCATACCAGCCATCGAGACAAGAACTTTTTTTGCAGGATTTCGCATGATCGAAGAGCGAACCGGCTTCGACTTGGACGTCCTGGTCTTTGGCGTAGTCGATTAGTGCGAGCGGCGTATTGCTGGCATCGGTAAGGGACTAGTTGAACGCGGGACGGGAGGAACCATTCTTCAGAATGTTCTCGATGTCTACCCTCTCGAAATTCGATTAGCCTATGGCGCGTGCAGCGTCTCTCGCCGGAGATAAACTGGATAGCGGCCGCATCGCCCGCCTATTTGGAAGGTTTTGCTGCGCCGCCGTCGCCGACGATCGTAAATTATGTTTACACGTAGTTGCTGAATCCAAACACTTAAGATGATTGCTAACACTGGCCCATTTGCGGCGTTCAGTGCTGATGATGCGCCAAGGCTGATCGTCAGGCGCTAGTTAACGACGTGGCCGATCTTGCACCTCGTTTCGCCATCGCAGCACGAACGCCGCGAGATGATCGACGAACGCGCGTACGTGGGGCGCTTGGCGCAGCCGCTCATGGAAAACGATCCAGAGGCCGCCCGCGTCGACGTCTACGGCAAAGCACCGCACGAGATCAGCTTGTGCGTCCCCCACCATCATTGGTAGCGCAGCCACGCATTCGCCGCCCTTGATGACCTCGATCAGCGCTTTCATGCTGTTGCTGACGTAGCGGACGTTCGCAGTCGGCAGCGCCGCAGCCAGCAGCGCGGCGGGTCGTCCTTCGAGCGTCGCCAGAGGATAGGCCGCGACGTCAGCGGGCGATGTCGGCATCGGGCGGGCCCCGACCCAAGATGCCGCACAATAGAACGCCCATGGCGTGTCCATGACCTTGCGCACGACAAGTTGCGGATCGTCCATCACCGGGTGCGCCCGCAACGCCACGTCAGCTTCATCACGCCCAAGGTCAACCGCCCGGCTATCCGCATTGAATATGACGCTCACGCTGGGGTGGAGCCGCGCAAAGGCGGCAACCGCAGGTCCGGCGACCAGGTCGGCAAGCACGTCACTAGTGGAAAATCTGATTTCGGAACGCGCTGCCCGGCCGAGTTCGCGCGCGCTCGCAAACATGGCCGTTGCCGCCACTTCGATGCGCTCGGCCTGTTCGAGCAGCGCTTGACCTCCCGGCGTCAGGCTATAGCCCTCGGCCGACCGCTCGAACAAACTCAGGCCGAAAGCCTGTTCCAGTGCGGTCACCCTGCGGGTGCAGGTGGTTTGATTGACCTTAAGCGACTTTGCAGCAGCCGACGCGCTGCCAGCCCGGGCGACGGCGAGGAAATGCCGAACGTCGTTCAGATCCCAGTCCACGCACCACCCTCTGCAGATTTGCAGCCCCCTTCTGCTCTTTTGCAAATGCACTGTCCAGCACATCTTCGGCTAAGCCAATTGAACTTCCAATCCTTATCCATAAGGCAAGCGGCAAATGAAAGTGGCGGTACTTGGAGCAACGGGCAAGTTCGGCCAGCGGCTGGCGGCAAGCTGTCTGGCCAGGGGACACAAGGTCACCGCCGCAGCCCGCCAGCCGGAGCGGATTAAAGTGCCCGCCACCGGAATTGCGAACGGGCAGTGGCGAGCGGTCCGGTTCGACGGTGACGATCCCGATTCAATCGACGCCGTTTTGGCGGACCAGGACGCCGTCGTCAGCGCAGCGGGTAACATCGCCGACGGACAGGCATTCGTCGAGCTTTTTGATCGTATCGTCTCCGCGGCGGAGCGGACGCTCGGCCAAGGTCGGCGCATCTGGATGGTCGCGGGCGCGGCCGTTCTCGACATCCCTTATGCAAGCCGGATCGTCCTCGATTTGCCGTTCGTGCCGAAACGTTACCGGCCGCACCGCGCAAACTGGCAAAGGCTCGAGAGATCGATGCTTGACTGGGCGATGATCTGCCCTGGATCGATGGCCGCCGACGATGAGCTCCCGGCGGCGCGCGAGTTGAGCGTGACGCTCGACACGCTGCCGTTCAGCCTCGGCCCTTGGGCGCGGATTGCCCCGCCGATTGTTTTGTCGATGATGATGAAGGCAAACGCAGGTCGGCTGGAACTCCCCTATTCCGTAGTCGCGGACATCGTTGCCGACCACCTGACTGCTGGCGATCGCTTTGGTCGTCGGCGCGTCGGCGCGGGATGGTCGACGCCGTCGGGCAACGCTTCACTCCCGAGTGCCCCCCGGTGAACGCACCACCCACCGCACCGCGCCGCAGGAACGGCTGGAAGATCGCCCTGTTCGGACTTTGCGCAACGATCGCGGCGGGCGCTGTCACCGTCCAGATTGATCCAGGCCTCCTCGAATCGAACAGTTACACTGGCACATCCTCGATTGAACGTGACCCCGAATTTCGCGATCCGCGCCTGATGGAGGCTGCGCAACGACAGCCTGTCGCTATCGCCTATGCCCGTGCGCCATACGAGTTCCAGCGAAACCAAAGCCTGTGCGGCCCGACATCGGTCGCCGACGTCCTGCACTCTCTCGGCGATCCCCGGTCGCAGGAATCGCTGTTAGCTGCGGCGCCGCACGTCACACTGTTCGGTTATATCCCGGGCGGCCTGACGCTCGATGAGGAGGCTGAACTTATGCGCCGCGCCGTGCAGCGACCCGTCGCGATGCTGCGCGACCTCACCCTTGAACAGTTCCGGGTGGAAATGCGCGCCGTCAATGATCCCGGCCTGCGTTATGTCGTCAACTTCCATCGAGGTCCGCTGTTCGGCCGAGGACACGGCCATTTCTCGCCGCTGCTTGCCTATCTGCCGACGGAAGATCTCGTGCTTGTCGGCGACGTCAACGCGAACTATCGGCCCTTCCTGGTCTCGACATACCGCCTCTATCGGGCTGTCGACACCGTCGACACGGCGACCGGCAAGAAGCGCGGGCTGCTCAGAATGTCGGCCGAGTTGCCTAGCCAAGTGCACCGTACGGACAAGGAACGGCTATGAACGGGAAAGCGATATTCAACTATCCGGCATGGTTCATTGGCTGGGCGCTGCTCTGCCTTTTGTCCGGCATCTCGCTCGGCATCTGGTTCATGACACCCATGGGCGGCGACCTGTCTCTGCTGGTGTCCCACGTCCACGTGAACCTATTCGGATGGGTGACGCTGACGCTATATGGCCTGATCCATAATGCGTTCCCCGATCTGGCGCATCGTCGCCTTGCAAGGTGCCAGTTCGTCTGTGCCGTTCTCGGGGGGATCTGCTTGCCGCTCGGCTTCGGTCTCAGTCGCGAGCTGCCGTTTCATAAGCTCGTCATCGGGTTGGGCGCAGCTTCAGGGGCAATCGCCGCGCTGCTTTTTGCAGTTATGTTCGCAGGCTTGCTCAACGACAGAAACCCAACCCTGATAAAAACCGGGACGCCGCGCTGAATTCGGAGCGCTCTGCAACGGTAAACGCTGCGAAAAGCTCGCCGCCGCCTTAGGCGGCGTGATCGAATTGTTCGGCGATCGCGTCCTGCCATTCGATATCGATGCTGCTCGGCGTTACACCGACCTCGCCGTAAAAGCGCGCGCGGGCGGGAAAGGATTTCCGACGGCCGATGGCTGAATTATATAGCGTCGATCGGCGGCGGCCAAAGGCTTCGTGGTCGCCACGCTAGCCTCCTGCGCATTCGGCGCTGCCGGCGCCGAGGTCATCGATCGCTGGAAAGCCGAGCGCTGACCAATGGCTCCGGGCAGTCGGGAACAATCAGGCGAATCGCCCAAGCAAGCGCTGCGACAACCGAACATCTCTGTCTCCTGTGCGGATGACACCCCCGCTTCAATTGCGCTGATCCCTTCGTTCAGCCGATGGCCTGACGCCATCAACCCGTAAAGGGTCGGACTACGCGATGCGTGCCGCCGCTTCGGCTTCGCCTGCGCGGTGATTGCGGCAACCGGCCGAACACATCGGGCGTCTGTCAGCGGGGGATGGTCCTCCGCTCGAAACAGGAGCCGGATCGATGTCCCTCAACGACGCTCACGCCTTCGCTTTCAGCCTCGCGACCACGCTGATGTCCGTCATCGTCATCTTCCGCGCCGGCGACGGTACGCTGTCGGTTGCACCCGCTAGCGATTACGACGGCGAACTTTCCGCGATCGTCCGCGAAATCGATCCCTTCGCACCATGAGGCGCGAAGGTCATCGCGCGGCAAGTGGAAACCTCGCCGGTTTCCACTCCCGCAGCGTTTCATCTTTTGCTATGAATGGTGCCGCGCCGTGGTGGTGGTGGAAGGCGCAACCGTCAGAGCATTTCTTTCGGGAGCCCCCACCATGATCATTCTCGGCATCATCCTATCCGTCGCCGCAATCGGCTTTTTCTGCTGGCTGCTGTTCACCCTCGCTGTCTTCGCACTGCCGTTCTTCGCCGGCGTCACTGCGGCCCTGTGGGCGTATCATACAGGCGCGGGCTTGCCCGGCGCCGTCATCGTCGGCCTCGTCGGCGCGGCGCTCACGCTCGGTCTCGGCCAATTCCTGCTGAACGTCATTCAGCCGGTTTGGGCGCGGCTGCTTATTGCGCTCGTGTTCGTCGCGCCGGCGGCGCTCGCGGGCTATCACGCCACCCACGGCATCGTGAAACACACCATGCCTTCCGAGGTCTGGCAGGTCATATTCTCGATCATTGGCGCCGTGGCCGTCGGCGTAACGGCTTTCATGCGCGTTACGGCGATGGCGGCCGCCACCCCTCCGGCTTCGAGACTCGCCCGGGCCTGACGGCCTTCGTTGCCGTTGTCGGGTCCAGGCATGACCATAGCGGCGCCAGCCCCGTCGGCAGAAGTTGGCGAAACGGCAGTTTGCGCAGATCGGCGCAAGCCAGGATGTGACGGCCTCAGCCGATCACGCACGGATTTGCGGCAATGGCCGATCTCGACGACCTGCACGCAGTAGCGGGCATCGCCGGGAAAGAGCACTGCGACGGGTAGCGCGCTCGCCCGCCTGACGGCGGATAGACGATGCCGGGGATTCAACGCTTCAGGGCGTCTTTCGGGTTGCGCGGGACCGCCATTGCCTCCGTTCAAACTCCGTCCCCGAGCGCTCCAAGCGACCTCTCCAATGGGCTGATCTGGCCGAAGAACGGCTGACGCCTCGACCGCCTATGCCGCAACGGCGGCGTCCGACTTTCTTCCCCTGCCGGCTTCGCCGCCATTCCTCGCGAGGCAACAAAGTCTGCCCCCGCCATCCTCCGCTTCGCTTCGGTCGCAAGCGATGCGTCGTCGGTCGCCTCCGGCCGGTCGATCGCCATCGAGGCCGCATGGTGCGGGCTCGAAACGGAAAACGGAGACTTACCATGGCGACCATCGGCACCTTCAAGAAGACCGGCTCGAACGAGTTCACCGGCGAAATCGTCACCCTCAGCGTCCAGGCCAAGGGCGTGCGCATCATCCCCGACCTGCGCGCCACCGGCGAGAACGCCCCCAGCCACCGCGTGCTGGTCGGCCGCGCCGAAATCGGCGCCGCCTGGTCCAAGCGCTCCAACGAGGGCCGCGACTACCTGGGTCTCAAGCTCGACGATCCGAGCTTCAACGCCCCGATCTACGCCAACCTCTTCGACGACGAGGACGGCGAGGGCTACTCGCTCATCTGGTCCCGCCCCAACGGGCGCCGGAGCGACTGAGCCTCGGAGCAAGGCCCCGGCCGGAAGGCCGGGGCCGCCCTTCGCCGCCGACCGAATCAGTTCGGCGCGAACGGCCGCGAAAGTCGAGAACACGAACGCCGCCGCCACCGATTTCAGGTGGCGTCGAAAGCAAGAGCGACTAAAATAGCCGTAGTTCTGGCAAGTGCGTTTTGCCCGGTGGGAGGTGATCATGCATGATCACCGCCCGACAATCGCGGGCCGCACGCGCGTTGCTGGGTTGGACGCAGGAGACGCTCGCTGACAAGGCCCAGGTATCGCTGACCGCGCTCAAGCGCCTCGAATCCGAAAGCGGGCTCGATGTGTACGAGACGACGCGGGATCAGGTGCGCCGGGCTCTTGAACACGCTGGGATACTCCTCCTGTCCACGGACAAAGGCGAGGGTGTTCTGCGGCTCCATGAACCAGGAAGTTCATCTCCCCGGCGTTAGCGGCCAAGAAAATTGGCCCTGCGCCCCGTGTGGTACGGGGAAGACCTGTCCTCGATCAAAGACAGCGGTTCATTTTGCGGCCATAGAAACCATCAGGCAGTATGGTCATCGCTGATGGAGCGCTCGACACCGACTTTCTTGGATGAACCGCCGCAAGGCCCTCAGCTCACGTCCTACGACCGTGAGCATATGGTCCTGTACTTGCGTCTGCTCGACGCCGAGCGCGACGGCGCGGATTGGCGCGAGGTTGTCCAGGTCCTGTTCGGTCTCGACGCCACTGACGATCCGCAAAGGTGCCAGAAAATTCACGCCGCTCACCTGGCGCGCGCCAAGTGGATGTCCGAGAGCGGATATCGAGAATTGCTGAGCAAGGCCAATCCCACTGAGCCGTGATGCCATTTCGGCATCACCCGGTGCCGAGATTCCAACTTCCGCAAGTCAACCCATCCGGGAATCCTGATCTTCCCGCAATCGATTGATAAGGGGAGAAGGATCATGCTGCCCGACGCGTCGAATTGGCGCTCCGCAGCCCATTACGACCACGTCGAGAAGCTGACCGCATCGGGCCTCGCATGGGAGTGGCTGCGCAGAAACGAAGCCTATAACAGCGACTTCGAGGCCCTGTCGGCGAAGGGCGCCGACCGCGACGCGCTCGCGAAAAGCATCCGCGAGCGATGGAGGTTGCGATTTCGCGGTCGATCCGTTTCCCGACCAGTCGGCGGCGTCGGTCTTCTGGCTGCCTGAGGACGACACCAGCGTCGTCATCCTTGCGTCGGCGCCATCCTGCATCGTCGGGCACGTTGACGGCGTACAGCTTCCGCCTGCGGCCGTCACGGAGACCGACCTGGAAGGCGTTCATGCATTGCTCGATCTCGGCAACGATGAACGGTTACAAGTGCTGGCGACGGTCGCCGCGCCCACCGCCGCCGTCATTCCGCTCGACCGCGATGGCTTCGGCAGGCTCGAAGCGCTGCACCGCTTGCTTTCCGCAATTCATCGCCGCGCCATTCCGCTCGACACACGGCTAACGTCGCAGCAGCGCGCCCGCGCGAAGCGCATGCTGCGCGCCGTCGATGGGATTCGCGATGGCGCGACCCAACAGGATATCGCGCAAATCCTGTTTCAGACCGACAGCATGGATCGCGCCGGTTGGCAGGATGCTTCCGCCCGCCACGCCATCAAGTCGCTCTTGCGCGATGCCCGCGCGCTGATTTCGGGCGGCTATCTTCGCTTGCTTCGGCATCGCCGGCGATCCTGAGCATCGCCGCGCCCGGTGGGCGAAATTGATACCCCCCAAATTCGCCCTCCACCCTGCCAGTCTCGCTTCGCCATCGTGGCCTTCGTCCGCCGCTCTTCGCCGGCGGT
>JAJXVK010000126.1 GCA_021782155.1 Pseudomonadota bacterium | reverse complement strand
CGATCCTGTCCTGGTCGCCCAGCCAGTCGCGATCCTTGACGGTGTCGTACATGTGCCAGGTCCAGTGGTCGGGCGTGTTGTTCTTCAGCGAGGCGGCGATGCCGCCCTGCGCCGCGACGGTGTGCGAGCGCGTGGGGAACACCTTGGTGATGCAGGCGGTGCGCAAACCCGCCTGGGCCGAGCCCATCGTGGCGCGCAGGCCCGAACCGCCAGCGCCGACGACGACGGTATCGTAGGTGTGGTCGATGATCTTGTAGGCAGATTGCTTGGCAGCGGCGGTCGCCATGATATCAGGCGCCTCCCAGCGCGATGCGGATGACCGAGACGATGCCGAACACGGCACCGGCGAGCGGAATGGAGTTGAGCAGCGCACGAACCGCGAATTTCGAGCCGTTCTCGTGGACGTAATCCTCGGCAAGAACCTGCAGGCCAAGGCGGGCATGCCAGAACGTCGAAACAATCAGCAGGATCATCGCTGTCGCCGGAACCGGCCTGGCCAGCCAGCCGTGGATCGTGGCGTAGCCGTAGTCCGGCATCATCAGCAGGCTCGCCAGAAGCCACACCACGAGCACGAGGTTGCCGATCGCGGTGAAGCGCTGGACCAGCCAGTGATGCGCGCCTTCGTGCGAGGAGCCGAGCCCGCGCACCCGTCCGATCGAAGTTCCGTTGCCCATGTCAGTCTTTCCCGAAAGTCAGAAGGTAGTTCGCGCTGGCGCCGGTCATCAACGCAGGAGCACGAAGGCCCAGAAGGCGATGGTCGCCAGCGCCGACGCGACGATGGTCATGATCGACCAGCGCGCGTTGGCGTTGAGTTCGTAGCCCGCGCCGATATCGAGCACGAAGTGGCGCAGCCCAGAAGCGAGGTGCTGGAAGAACGCCCAGCTCAGCCCGATCAGAACGATCTTGCCGAGCACGTTCGCAGCCACCTGCAGCGCATTGCCCGGATCGGCCGCCCAGACCCAATGCGTGAAGGTCGCGTAGGCTTCAGGCCCGCTCGCCAGCGCGCCGAGCCACCACAGCAGCAGCCCGAGCCCCGCGACGGCGAGCCCGTCGCCGGTGGCGCGGTGGAGGATCGACACAAGCATCGCCGGGCCCCATCGCCATATCTGCAGATGCGGCGAGAGCGGACGGTTGCTGGCCTGCGCCATTGTATTCCCCTTGTTGCCCATTCACCGGGCGGCCTACCCCGCCGCGGTGATCGAGAGTCGCTATTAGTCGAAACGCCGGACCGTGCAAGCGCACCTGCCAACCGCTCCGGACTCTGTTGCCGCGAATGCCCTGACGCGACTAGTAGGGTGCGATGCAAACGTCCACCACCATTCTCGTCACCGGCTCGACCCGGGGCATCGGCGCGGCCATCGTGTCGGCGCTCGAAAACGCTGGCGCAAACGTCATCGGCCACGGCAGCCGCGCTCGCGACGGCGCAATCGGCGCGGACCTGACCGATCCGCAGGCCCCTCGCGACTTGTGGGATGACGCGCTTGACCGCGCTGACGGACGCATCGACGTGCTGATCAACAATGCCGGGCTGTTCGCGGCCAACCCGCTCGACTCGTCCGACATCGCCTGGCTCGATGCCTGGGAAGACACGCTGCGCATCAACCTCTCCGCCGCAGCGCAGCTCTCGCGCTTCGCGGTCAGGCACTGGCAGGAGCGCTGCTCGGGCGGACGGATCGTCCACGTCGCCAGCCGCGCGGCCTATCGCGGCGACAGCCCGGCGCACTGGCACTACGCCGCCGCCAAGGGCGGGATGGTCGCGCTGCACAAGACGATTGCCCGCGCCTATGCCGCACAAGGCATCCTTTCCTTCGCGATCACGCCGGGCTTCACCGATACCGACATGGCCGGAGATTACCTCGCCAGCCGCGGCGGGCCGGGCCTGCTGGCCGACATCCCGCTTGGCCGCGTCGCCGAGCCCGAGGAAATCGCGGCGATCGCGAAGTTCTGCGCGCTCGAGGCGCCGCCGAGCATGACCGGCGCGGTGATCGACGCCAACGGGGCGAGCTATGTCCGCTAAGGCGCAGGTCATGTCCGGGCTGCTCGCCGCGAGCGGGGCCGCGACCGCACACCTCACCCCGGAGCGGGCCGCGACCGCGTGCGCCGCGTTCCGCGCGGTCGAGGCGCTTCCCTGCGACGCGCTGGTCACTCCGCACCCGGCGGCGAGCAACGCCTTCCCCCGCCGTCACGGCGAAGTACCGCTGGCCGACCCGCAGACCTGCAAGGCCTGTACCCGCAACGCGGAGCAAGTGCCCGACCAGCGGCTGGCCAAGGAGGCCGCTGCGCGATGAGCTGGAAGGTCACCGCCCTCGCCCCGCGCAACGTTGTGCAGGCCGCTCTCGTCGCGCACGAGGATGCGCTCGAATGGGATTTTGACGTTGTGCTCGCCGGAAGCGAGATCGCCGAGCACAGGCCCGAGGAGTGGCAGCTCGAAGCCTGGCTGCCGAGGGAGCCGACGAAGGCCGACCGCGCCGCCATCGCCGCGCTGTTCGCGGGCGGTGCGCCCAAGCTTCTCGTCGAGAAGCTGCCGGAAACCGACTGGGTCACACTGAGCCAGCAGGATGTCGAGCCGATCCGCGAAGGGCCGTTCCACGTCCACACGCCCGAGTTCCCGCCGCTCCGCATTCCCGGCGTACGCGATTTCACGATTCCCGCGAGCCAGGCTTTCGGGACGGGCCAGCACGAGACCACCGCCGGGTGCCTCGCCATGCTGGGCGAGATGAAGGCGCGCGGCATGGTCGTGCGCAACCTCGCCGACATCGGCACCGGCACCGGCCTGCTCGCATTCGCCGCGATGCACTTGTGGCCGCACGCATTGGCGACGGCGAGCGACATCGACGCGGTCTGCGCGCCGGTGGTGCTCGACAATTGCCGCGCGAACGGCGTTCCGACGGGCGCAGGTCCGGGCGAGGTCACCATGGTCATCGCCGACGGAATGGCCGATCCGCTGCTCAAGGCGCGCGGGCCCTATGATCTCCTGATCGCCAACATTCTCGCCGGGCCGCTGGTCGAGCTTTCGCCCGACTTCTCGCGCGCCGTCGCGCCGGGGGGCAGCGTGCTGCTCGCCGGACTGCTGGCGCCCCAGGAACACAAGGTGCGCGCCGCCTATGCTCGCGCCGGACTGCGCCTCGCTGCACGGATCCAGCGCGGCGACTGGTCTATCCTTTGGCTCAGGAAGCGCGCCTTCGGCCGCGTGCGAGGCAGCCGGATGGGCCATAACGCCGAGTGGTCGCGCCGCTGGTGATGCCCCGAAAGCCGCGGAATTGCGTCGAAGTTGACGGAAGTGACGGTGTCCTGAAGCGAAACTTGCAATGGCCCGCCATAGATCCCGAAAAGCGCGGGTTCGACCGCTTTTCAAGAATGTGGCAAGGTGTCCAGACACGCAACCGGCATGCCATCCGCGGTCCATGTAGGACAGCCCAAAGCTGCGGCCCGGTTTAGCCTTGCGCGACGCTGGCCAGCACCATGTCTTCAGGCTGCGACGGTTGCCCGCCCAGCGGCGTCACGGGATCGAAGGCCAACCCGGTCACACTCACCTTCGACAGGCCGGCAAGCTTGAACACGCCGAGCGTCGGTTCTTCGTCCTGCCGCCGGGCCTTTTGCGGATTGATCGCCCCGACATAGAGCGAATCGCGCCGGACAAAGAGCTGATGGGGGGCAAGCGTCAGCAGCGCGCCATTGTAGGTCGCTTCGATCATCTGCCGTGTCTTAATGGCTTTCGCCACGATTTCGGCCTTGGTCGCCGGATCGTCGTTTGGATGCTGCATTGCAGCAAAATAGTAAGCTCTACAGACGAATGCAAACCCTTCTCGCATTGGCCCGGCGGAGCCACGGGCGATCAAGGCCGCCGCTTATCCCGCCGCCCTGACGATTTCCGCCCAGGCCGCCTCGTCGATCACCGGGATGTTCAGCTTTTCCGCCTGCTTGAGCTTGGAGCCCGCGCCGGGCCCCGCCACCACGAGGTCGGTCTTGGCCGAGACCGAGCCCGCCGCGCGCGCGCCGAGGCGTTCAGCCTGCGCCTTGGCCTCGTCGCGGCTCATCGTTTCGAGCTTGCCGGTGAACACCACGGTCTTGCCCGCGACTTCGCTGTCCTTGGTCTCGACCGTGTAAGGCGGCGGAGATACCTCGCTCAGCAGGTCGTCCCACACCGCAAGGTTGTGCGGTTCGTGGAAGAAGTCGCCCAGCGCCTCGACCACCACGGGGCCGACGCCGTCGATCGAGGTGAGGTCGTGCGCGGCCCCCTCGTCGCCTCCGTGGGCCGCTTCGGCAGCCGCTCGCAATGCTGGCAGCGCGACAAAGCGCTTCATCAAATCCCGCGCCGTCACCGCGCCGACGTGGCGGATGCCGAGGCCGAACAGCAGCCGCGCGGCGTCGGGCTGGCGGCGCGCCTCGATCGCGGCGAGGAGGTTGTCGACCGACTTGTCCTTCCATCCCTCGCGCCCGAGGATGTCATCGCGCCGCTGGTTGAGGCGAAAGATGTCGGCGGGACTTTCGAGCCAGCCCAGCGCGAAGAACTCGTCGATGGTCTTCTCGCCCAGCCCCTCGATGTCGAGCGCGGCGCGGCTGACGAAGTGCTTCAGCCGCTCGGTGCGCTGCGCGGGGCAGATCAGCCCGCCGGTGCAGCGCACGTCGACCTCGCCCTCTACGGCCACCGCCTCGCTGTCGCATTCCGGGCAGTGATCGGGGAAGGTATAAGGCGCGCGCGCTTCGTCGCGGGTCAGGTTCTCGACCACTTGCGGGATCACGTCGCCGGCGCGCTGGATCACCACGCGGTCGCCGACGCGCAGGGCGAGCCGCGCGATCTCGTCGCGGTTGTGGAGCGTGACGTTGGAGACCATCACCCCGCCGACCGATACGGGCGTGAGCCGGCCCACGGGGGTGAGCTTGCCGGTGCGGCCGACCTGGATGTCGATCGCCTCCAGCGTGGTCTGCGCCTTCTCGGCGGGGAACTTGCGCGCGATCGCCCAGCGCGGCGCCTTGGCGACGTAGCCCAGGCGACTTTGCAAGTCGAGCCGGTCGACCTTGTAGACCACGCCGTCGATGTCGTAGCCGAGGTCCGCGCGCTCGCGCTCGATACGGCGGTAATGCTGCAGCATCTGTTCAAGCGTTTCGCACCATGCCAGCAGGGGCGAGACCGGCACGCCCCAATCGGCGATGCGCCGCATCATCGCGTGCTGCGTGTCATCGGGAAGGTCGCTCACCGCGCCCCATCCCCAGGCGAGGAAGCGCAACGGGCGGCTCGCGGTAACGTTCGGATCCTTCTGCCGCAGCGATCCCGCCGCAGCATTGCGCGGGTTGGCGAAGATCTTTCCGCCTGCCGCCTCCTGTGCAGCATTGAGCGCGGTAAAGTCCTGTTTTGCCATGTAGACTTCGCCGCGCACCTCGAACACCGGCGGCACGTTTCCGCGCAGCATTTGCGGGATGCACTGGATGGTCGCAACGTTGGGCGTGACGTCCTCGCCCACTTCGCCATCACCGCGCGTGGCGGCGCGCACCAGCCTGCCCTCCTCGTAGCGCAGCGAGCACGACAGGCCATCGATCTTGTCCTCGGCGGTGAAGGCGAGCGGCGCGTCTTCGCCCAGCGCGAGGAAGCGCCGCACGCGCGCGGTGAACTCGGCGACCTCGTCGTCGGAAAAGGCGTTGTCGAGGCTGAACATGCGCACGTCGTGGCGCACCTTGCCGAGCGGCGACGCGTCCACTTCGTAGCCGACCTGTCGCGACGGGCTGTCCTCGCGCACCAGGTGTGGGAACTCCGCTTCCAGCTCGGCGTTGCGGCGCACCAGAGCGTCGTATTCTGCGTCCGATATCTCGGGCGCGTCCTCGGCATGGTAGCGCTTGTTGTGGTGCGCGATCTGGCGCGCGAGGCGCATCAGCTCGTTGGCGGCGTCTGCTTCGGTGAGGTCGATTCCCATGGGCGCGTTCTAGCCGCGCGCCAGCATCGTCACCACCATTTCGCGCCGCACCTCGAAGCCGAGCGAACGATAGAGCCGGATCGCGGATGCGTTGCCCGCGTAGCTATGGAGGAATGGCGTCAGTCCGTCTTGCCGCATCCCCGCCATGACCCGCCGGATCAGCCGCCCGGCAAGGCCCCGTCCGCGCGCCGAAGGGGCGGTGCACACGCCGCTGACTTCGGCGAACCTGCCATCGGGCCGCATCCGCCGCCCCGCCATGGCGATGAGGCGGCCGTTCTCGCGAGCGCCGAAGAACTGGCCGTAGCGGTGCGTGGCAGACCCCCACGGACCCGGCTCCGTCGAATGGGCGAGCGCGACCATCTCCGCCGCGTCGGCCTCGCCCAGGACGACAATGTCGTCATCGCCGCTGTCTGGCGCGGGGTGATCGGCGACCATCTGCGCGAGCGGCGCGGTGCGCACCACGCGCATACCCGGCGGCGCGGGCCAAGCTTCGGGCTCGACCAGCCACAGCACGTCGTCCTGCCCGGATAGCAGCGCAGCGAGGCCGGACGACGACGCATCCGATCGGTCGCGCGCCGCAGCGAAGGGGCCGTAGGCCGGATCGATCCGCACCGCCTCACCATGCCAGACCGCAAGGGCAGCTTGCGGGCCATTCAGGCAATTCCACACGGGACGGTCGAGCGTGTGGGCGCTCACGCCCCCTCCAGCAGCCGTTCCGCCTGCGCCCTCGCCTCGTCGGTCACTTCGGCGCCCGACAGCATCCGGGCGATCTCTTCCTGGCGGCCCGCCGCATCGAGCAGATGGACCGAAGTGCGCGTGACGATCCCCTCGCTCGACTTGGCGATCACGTAGTGCGTGCCGCCGCGCGCGGCGACCTGCGGGCTGTGCGTGACCGCGAGCAGTTGCCCCCCGCCCGCCAGCCGCGCCAGCCGCTCGCCGATCGCGGAGGCCACCGCGCCGCCCACGCCGCGGTCGATCTCGTCGAAGATCACCGTCGCCGCGCCGCCCTGCTCGGCGAGCGCCACCTTCAAAGCGAGGATGAAGCGCGACAGCTCGCCGCCGCTGGCGATCTTGGCGAGCGGGGCAAAGTCAGCGCCGGGGTTGGTGGCAATGAGGAATTCGACGAGGTCGACGCCCCCCGGCCCCCAGCGCTCCTCGGGCAGGCGCACGACAGCAGTTCGAAACCGCGCCGCATCGAGCTTCAACGGCGGAAGCTCGCCCGCAACCGCATTGTCGAGCCGCCGTGCCGCTTCGGCCCGCGCCACCGAAAGCGCTTCGGCACGGGCGCGGTAGTCGAGGCCCAGGTCGCGGGCCTTGCGTTCGAGCGCGGCGATCTCTGCTTCCCCGCCCTCAATCGCGTCGAGCTGGCCGCGCATCGCGCGCATCCGGTCGGGCAGTTCGTCGGCGGTGCAGGAATGCTTTCTCGCGGCGGCGCGCAGGTCGAACAGGCGCGTCTCGATACGGTCGAGTTCCGCCGGGTCGTGCGCCAGCGCCTCGGCGGCACGCGCGAGGCGCTCCTCGGCTTCGCCCGCCTCGATCACCGCACGGTCGAGCGAGGCGAGCGCCTCGCCGAGCATCGGGTGCTCGGCGGCGATCCGGTCGAGCCGCCGCGCCGCGCTGCGCAAGCTGGCGAGCGCCGAATCCGATCCCGCCCACAGCTGCTGAAGCTCGGCCAGGTCACCCGAAAGCCGCTCGCCCTTCTGCATCGCCGCCCGTGCGCCCGCGAGGTCTTCCTCTTCGCCCACCTGCGGCTCGAGCGCGGTCAGCTCGGCGAGGTGGGCGAGCAGCAGGTCGCGGTCGGCGGCGGCCTGCGCGATCGCTTCGCGCGCCTCTGACAGGGCACCTTCGGCGGCCTGCCAACGCTCCCACGCTTCGGCCAGCGCAGGCAGGTCCGAGCCGACAAAGCGGTCGAGCAAGGCGCGATGGCCGCGCGCGTTCACCAGCCCCCGGTCGTCGTGCTGGCCGTGCAGCTCGACGAGGTAGCCGGCCAGGTCGCGCAGCAGGGCCACGCCGACCGGCTGGTCATTGACGAAGGCCTTGCTCGAAATGGGCGAATCGCCCTCCCCGCCGCGCAGACGGCGGCGCAGGATCAGCGGCTCACCGGGCTCGACCGACACCTCGGCATCGGCGAGGATATCTCGAATGGGGCGCGGCAGCGCGTCGAACTCGAAGGTCGCGGTCACGCTCGCCTGCTGTTCGCCCGCGCGCAACAGCCCGCCGTCGGCGCGATCTCCCAGCACCAGCCCCAGCGCGTCGAGCAGGATCGACTTGCCCGCTCCGGTTTCGCCGGTCAGCACGCCGAGCCCGCCGTGAAAGGCAAGGTCGAGCGCCTCGATCAGTACGATGTTGCGGATGGAAAGGCTGGTCAGCATGGAACGTTGGGCGAACCATTAAAGGCCCGCCGTGCCGGAAGCAATCGCGCCGTGGTCAGCCGACGTCGCAGCCCTGCTCCGAAGTCTCGCGTTCCGCGTCGAATTCGGCCGTGGCCTTCCACATGCCCTTGCGGATGCGACGAATGGCCCGGTCGCAATATAGCCAGTGCGAAGCCATCTCCAGCCGCCCGTGTTCGACATTCTGATGGTCGGGCTGGTGAAAATTGAACCGGAAAGCCGGCAGTCGAAGCCGCATGCTGTGGTCCCATTTGGCCAACAGGGCTTCAGGTACTCCCCGATAGATCGATCCTCGCACCCTTGCACCGACACCCACGATTTTCGGGAGCGAAGCAAAATTTCGAATTGTTGCATGGATTTAATCGTTTCAACCGCGTGACACACCGCCACCGAGCCGCAACGAAACCATGACAAAGGAGGAACAGAGATCGGAA
>JAJXVK010000125.1 GCA_021782155.1 Pseudomonadota bacterium | reverse complement strand
GGGCTCGGTGCGATCCCCCTCACCCACGCCAAGGCCCTCGAAGCCGCTGGCGAGCCGCGCGACCCGATCGGCCTCCTCGGCCCAGGTCCGCCGTGTGTCGCCTTCGATCGTCGCGACGCCGCTCGCGTTGACCAGCGCCGCGCGGCGCAGCATGTGGTGCAGGTCCATTGCCATATTCCCTCTCATGCGCTGCCGATCAGCCGTTGGCAGGCCGGGGCGCGCTGAGGAAGTCAGCGGCGCTGAAGCCTTCGGGCGCTTCGACCTCCACGATCGGTTCGTCGCGGTCGTCGAACTCCATCCGCAGCGCGCGCGTGATCACCGCATGCATGTCGTAGAGGCAGGTGATGTAGGTGAATTCGAAGATCTGCTGGTCGTTCCAGAAGGTCTTGAGCTTGTCGAAGACCTCATTGGGAACGCGTCCGCTCGCCTGCGACAGGCAATCGGCATAGGCCAGCACCGCGCGCTCCTGCTCGTCGTAGCAGTCGGCCACGGTCCAGTACGGCACCGCCGCGATCTTCTCTTCGCTGCACCCCAGCCCGCGCAGCGACTTGCAATGCTGCGAGAACACGAACTGGCTGCCCTTGACCCATCCCGCGCGGGTCTGGCCGAGTTCGCGCAGGATCGGGTCGATCGTGCGCGCCGGATTGCGATAGACCGCGAATCCATCGACGGCGTGGCGGAAGATGTCGGGGCAAAGCGCGAAGACGCTCCACCAGTCGCCCGGCGTGCCGGTGGCTGTGCCCGGCTCGTCGATCGGATCGCGATCGCCGAACAGCCGATTGAAATACTTCAGTATCACCTCGTCGGTGATCTCCGATCGCGGCACCTGGCGGAGTACGGGCATGGGATATCCTTTCAGCGGGCCGATGTGCCGCGCGCGGCGCACGGTATGATCATTGCGTCGCCGGCCTCCACTCCGGATCAGGACCAGCGGGCATTTGCACAGTGCCTATCCGTTTGCATCCAATCTTACAAGCGGTCGCGCACGGCGTGCAAACCTGAAGCCCCGCAATAGCGCTCCCGCCGAATCCCGTGACCGGCGCGATGGACCGCCATTTTCGCACGAAGCGGATTTCATTGCATGCGATCGATTGTGTTCGGTGGATCGGTTACCCCCGCCCGGCACTCCCGGGAGCGCTTCGCCATCACTCCAACTCAATTCGGCGAGACCTATCCGCAATCGGCATTCGGACGGCCCCACCAGCACCGTTGCCAACCCGCCGAGCTTCGACTATCCATCGATTGCATACAAAAAAGAGGATCGTCCAACCGATGGCTGCATATGTCGTTTTCATCCGCAACAGCGTTTGCGACCCGGCAGGGATGAAGACCTACGCCAAGATGGCTGGCGAGGCGCGCGGCGACCATCGTTTCGATGCGCTCGCCTACTACAATCCGTGCGAAACACCCGAGGGCGAAGCCGCCGAAGGCGTGGTCCTGCTCAAGTTCGACGACATCGAGGCGGCGCGAGCCTGGTACCACAGCGACGCCTACCAGGCGGCGGCCAAGGTCCGCCAGGGCTCGTCGGATTATCGCGTGATCATCACCGAAGGCCTGTGATCGTGCGCCACATCGCCGCTGCGCTTCGCAAGCCGCAAGCAGGACGCCCGCCGCAATGAGCCGCTCCGTCGATAACGCCTACCTCGCCATCCGCGACGGCATCATCAAGGGCATCTATCCTCAGGGATCGCACATCACGGCCCAGCAACTCGCCGAGGCGAACGGACTGAGCCGCACCCCGGTGCGCGAGGCGATGCGCCGGCTCAGCGCCGAGGGGCTGGTCAGCCTGATACCCAATCGCGGCGCCTTCGTTTCGCGCTGGACGCGCGCCGAGATCGACCAGACCTACGAATTGAGGGTCCTGCTCGAGGCCTTTGCCGCGCAAATGGCGGCCGAACGCGCGACCGAAGAACAGGTCGGGCGATTGCGCGAGTTGGCGGTTCGCATGCGCGACGAGGTGGAGGGGACCACGATCGACCATGAAGCGATCGCCGCGGTGAATGGCGAGTTCCATCGCGCCGTGCTCGATTCGAGCGGTAACGCGAGGCTGCGCGACATCATCGGTTCCCTGACCGAGATGCCGCTCGTGCTCGTCACATTCCGCAACTACAGCCGGGCGGAACTGCAGCGCAGCGCCTCGCAGCACCTCGAACTGGTCGATGCAATCTCCGTGCGCGACGGCAACTGGGCACACGCCGTGATGACCGCGCATATCCGCTCGGCGCGGCACACTCTGGTGCGCGGCACCGTGGATTGAACGGAATCCTGCGCCCCCGGGCCGCCACCCTCCCGCCCTTGCCGTTTTCCCGGTCATCGGCCATGCACTGCATCGCAGGCCGGAATTGCGCGCGATCGCTTTGCGACAGGGCAGCCTGAGCCACGGACGATGGTGCATCATGGCATACAATGAAAAGACGCTGTCCTATTACGAGGAAACCCGGAACAGCATCGGCTATCTGACCCGGATAGCCTTTCGCTCGTTTTCGCACGCGCTCGAGAAGCTGACGCTGCCGCACGGTGTGACCGCCGGCCAGTGGCGGTTCCTGCGCGTGTTGTGGATCGAGGACGGGTTGACCCAGCGCGAACTCAGCCGTCGGGTGGTAATGCGCGAGCCGACGACTGTCACCGCGCTCCAGGGCATGGAGAAGGCCGGCCTCATCCGGCGCGAGCAGTGCAGCGAGGATCGGCGGCGCACACTGGTCTACCTCACGCCAAAGGCGAAAGGGCTCAAGGCGACGCTGATACCTTGCGTCATCGACGTCAACCTGCGCGCGACCCAGGGCATGACCGATGCTGAAATCGAGCAGCTCAAGACCCTGCTGGCCAAGGTCTGCGACCGGCTGGCCGAGTCCGACGGGGGCGGTACGGGAGAGGCCTGAACGGGGTTCCGGTGCGGTCGTGCCAATAATTGGTTAGATATCTATACATTCATGGCGAATTCGATTATGCTGGCTGCGAGCAGCAAGATCGGGAGGCCTGAATCATGTCGACCAAGCAGAACGGCGAATTCGATATCCGCGGGGTCAACCACCTCGCCCTGGTGTGCAAGGACATGCAGAAGACGGTGGAATTCTACCGCGACATCCTGGGCATGCCGCTGATCACCGGCTTCGAACTGCCCGGAGGGCGCGGCCAGCACTTCTTCTTCGACTGCGGCAACGGCGATTGCCTCGCCTTTTTCTGGTTCCCCAACGCGCCCGAGGCGGCGCCGGGAATCGCTGCTCCCGCCGCCACGCCGCGCGTGGGGGACTGGATCACCGCGCACGGCTCGATGAACCACATCGCCTTCAACATCCCGCCCGAGAAGTTCGACGAAGCGGTCGAGAAGCTCAAGGCCAAAGGCATCCCGATCTCGCCCGTTTCGAACCACGACCGTTCGGAAACCCAACTCAGCGCCGACAACACCGACGACGTCTACATCCGCTCGGTCTATTTCCAGGGCCCGGACGGTGAATGCCTGGAATTCGCCGCGTGGACGCGCCCGCTGCGCGAAAGCGAGACCGGACATCCGCGGCCGAGGACCGCGTCGGAGAGGACGCCGGTCGCGGCCTGATACACGGCATGGCGATCCGTGGTGCCAACCTTGCGGCGACCCCGCTGTGCCTCGCGCGCTTCGAGGTCGGCGGCGGCCTCATCGCGATCGGCGAGGCCCCGCTGGGCAGTACGCGCATGGGCTATGTGACGGGCGGCTCGTTCGAAGGCGAACGGCTGCGCGGCACGATCTTGCCCGGCGGCGGCAACTGGTCGCGCGCCGGGCGGCTGGGCAAGACGTCTTCGATCGGCGACTTCGATGCGCGCGCGGTCTGGCGGACGGACGACGACGCGCTGATCTACGTGACGTATACCGGTCGCAGCGTCATACCCGACGACGTGCGGCAGGAATTCCAGGCCCCCGACGGCGGGGAGTCCGTCGATCCTTCGCGCTACTACCTGCGGATCGCGCCGGTCTTCGAGACCGCCGCACCGCGCTACGCGTGGCTCAACGGGGTGCTCGCGGTGGGCGTGGGACGCAAGACCAGATACGGTGTAGAGCATACAATCTATACCATCGACTGAGCGGCAGTGGTGTTCGCGGGTTAGCGCATGGCCATGCGGAATTCTCCCATATTTCTCAGATTTATTAGCAAATTCAAAATTCAACGGAAATCCCGAAGGCACAAAGCTTAGATTGCAAATTCCTCTATTTTGCATACAATCACTCCGAATCACCGTGTACTGAATTGTGCTGGACCGATGTGCGGACCGTTCCGCCGGACCTCGGGATACGGCGGTATCAAAGGGAGGGGGACTTGATGAAAAGCTTCACGAAGAATCTGTTTGCCGGCGCGGCCGCGTCGGTCCTGGTTACCGCACTCGCGCCGGCGGCGTGGGCGCAGGTCAAAGGCGCGCCTGCCGACAAGGCCGTGCCCAAGGACGAAGACCAGATCGTCGTCACCGCGCGCTACAAGAAGGAAACCGTGCAGGACGTCCCCCAGGCGATTTCCGCCTTCGATTCTCGCTCGCTGAGCAACGTCGCCGCGCATGACCTGACCGACCTCGCACCCTCGACGCCCAACACCAGCATCCAGCCGGTCGCGACCTTCTCCAACTCGGCGGCGATCTATATCCGCGGCATCGGCGCGCAAGGCATCGAGTCGACCGAGGAAAGCCCGGTCGGCGTGTCGATCGACGGTGTGTTCATCACCCGCCCGGTGGCGACCATGCTCGACACCTTCGACCTCGCGCGGGTCGAAGTGCTGCGCGGCCCGCAGGGCACCTCGTTCGGCAAGAACTCGCTCGCCGGCGGTATTGCCGCCTACACCAAGAACCCGGGTCAGGACTTCAAGCTCGCAGCCGAGCTGACCGCGGGCAACTACGGCCGCGTCGACGGGCGCATCGCGGTCGACCTGCCGCTCGTGCGCGACCTTGCCGCGCTGCGCCTTGTCGCCAGCCGGGAATACTACGACGGCTTCTTCACCAACCGCGTCAACGGCCAGAAGATCGGCGGCCAGAACCGCATCACCGCGCGCGGCACGCTGCTGCTCACGCCGGGCCCCGACGTGACGATCAACCTCAAGGGCTGGTGGATTCGCGACCGATCGAGCGCGCCGGGCGGCGATACCATTCCCGACCACTCGAAGCTGCTGTGGCTCATCTTCCATTTCGACGAGCCCAACGACGGCGCTTTCACCATCGGACGCGACTTCCCGACGCACCACGATACCGACCAGTGGGGCGCCATCGGCAACATCAATGTGAAGATGGGATCGTGGAACCTCACCTCGATCACCGGCTACATCAAGACCGACGATTTCAACGACAGCGATTTCGACCAGTCGGAAATCTTCTTCTTCCCGACCTTCCGCGAACAGACGCACCACCAGTTCAGCGAAGAGCTGCGCTTGCAGGGAGACTATTCTAACCTTGGCGCGATCGACCACCTCAACGTGACGCTCGGCGGCTATTACCTCAACCAGAGCTTCCAGATGAGCCAGGCGTTCCCGACGCTGCCGGTGCTGATCGTGCCGTCGCTCAAGTTCGGCAGCCAGGACTTTGTCACGCAGGGCAATATCGCCAAGGCGCTGTTCGGCCAGGCGATCATCGGGATTACCCCCAAGCTCAACCTGACGCTCGGCGTGCGCGAGAGCTGGGAATCGAAGAACTATTTCCGCGATCCGGTGGGAACGCTGCTTTCGCCCGCCTATTTCACTTCGCGCTCGGTGGTCTTGCCGCTCGACCAGATGCTGGCCATCGCCAATACCAATTACGCGGCGGGGCTGGCACTCAAGTCGAGCTACTCGCGCAATCACGCCACGTTCAAGGCCGGAGTCGACTACAAGGTCGACAGCAATCTGATGTTCTACGCGAGCTATAGCCAGGGCTACAAGGGCGGCGGCTACGGCGCGCGCTCGGCCACGCTGACAACCGCCGGTCCGACCGACGACAACACGTCGGAACAGTGGGAAGCCGGCATGAAGGGCGAGTTCCTGGGCGGCGACCTGAGACTCAACCTCACCGGCTTCATCACCAACTTCAAGAAGCTGGAATTCGGCGTGTTCTTCGCCAATCCCAACGTCGCTTCGGGGCAGGAGACTTCGCAGCAGAACATCGGTGCGGCGACGACCAAGGGCATCGAGATCGAGGCGATGGCCCGGCCGATCGGCAACCTGCGCCTGACGGCCAACATCGGTTACCTCGACAGCAGGTACACCGACTTTTGCGCCGACCTCGACGGCCCCGCGTTCTACACGACCGCGCCGACATCATCGTGCGGCAAGGTGTCGCTGCTGCCCAACGGCTCGTACCTCGTCGACCAGGACTACACCTACCTCAAGCTGGTCCGCGCGCCCAAGTGGCAGGTCCAGCTCGCGGGCGAGTATGCCTTCGACCTGGGTGACGCCGGGACCATCACCCCGCGGGTGTCGATGGTGTACAAGAGCCACTACTACTCCTCGATCCTCAATGAGCCGTCGGGCCTGACCGGCGATTTCGCGCTGGTCGACGGATCGATCGGATGGGAGAGCGCGGACAGCAGGTACCGCGTCATGATCTGGGGCAAGAACCTGACCGACGTGACCTACACCTCGGCGCTGACCCCGACCGCGCAATTCTTCATCCAGCACTTCTACGGCGCGCCGCGTACCTTCGGCGTGACCTTCGACGCCAGCCTCTAGGCGCCGGCCACCAGTCCCT
Source organism: Pseudomonadota bacterium (assembly GCA_021782155.1). Lineage (GTDB taxonomy): Bacteria > Pseudomonadota > Alphaproteobacteria > Sphingomonadales > Sphingomonadaceae > Novosphingobium. The sequence goes on along the minus strand of JAJXVK010000125.1, from coordinate 2,086 downwards.
CGCTGCTCCGGCCCGGACCGCACGCGCGATCCGGGCCGGTTGCTTCTGGGGCCATGTGAAAAGCAAGGAGACGGACATGGACGAAGCGGCCATGCGGCATCTTGCCAAGCGATTCTTCGACGCGGTCGAGCAGGGCGACATCGCCACGCTGCGCGCCTGCTATGCCGACGACGCGCGCATCTGGCACAACACCGACGAACTCGAGCAGGGGCCCGAAGACAACGCGCAGGTGCTGCGCGGCATGGTCCGGCGGATCAGCGACCGCATCTATGCCGAGCGCAGGCTCGAGGTGTTTCCCGGTGGCTTCGTCCAGCGCCACGTGCTCGAAGGGACACGGGCCGACGGCGTGCGGCTGCGCCTGCCGGCCTGCATCGTGTGCGAAGTGCGCGGCGGCCGGATCGCGCGGCTCGACGAGTACTTCGATTCCGCGCGCGTCGCCGAATTCCGCAAGTTCGCGAAGTAGGGCTAACGCTCAAGCACAACGGCGGCGGGAGGCAGTTCGTAGTCCACCAGCCGGTCGCGCATCGCCTTCTTGTCGATCTTGCCAGTGGGGCCGAGCGGGATCTCATCGACGAAAACGACGTGGTCGGGCATCCACCACTTCGCGATCCTGCCGTCGAGGAAGTCGAGGAACTCCTGCGCGGTGGCGCTCTCGCCGGGCTTGAGCTGGACGAACAGCGCGGGCCGCTCGTCCCACTTGGGGTGGGTCACACCGATAACCGCGCACAGCTGCGCCTTGGGATGGCCGACCGCGATGTTCTCGACGTCGATCGAGCTGATCCACTCGCCGCCCGACTTGATCACGTCCTTGGCGCGGTCGGTGATCTGCATGACGCCGTCCCCGGTCAGCGTGGCGACATCGCCGGTGTCGAAGAACCCTTCGGCGTCGAGCGCGTCGCCGTCCATCCCGAAATAGCCCGAAGCGATCGTCGGGCCCTTGATCATCAGCCTCCCCGGCGTGCGGCCATCGCGCGGCAGCTCCGCGCCCGCGTCATCGACCACCTTGAGGTCGATATTGCCCAGAAGCCGTCCCTGCCTGAGCTTGAAGGGCACCTGTTCGTCGAACGGCCGCCCGGAAAGGTCCGGCCCCGGCACCGCCACGGTGGCGAGCGGCGAGGTCTCGGTCATCCCCCAGCCCTGGATCACGTCGACGCCGTAGTCGTCGTTGAAGGTGCGGATCAGCGATTCCGGGCAGGCCGAACCGCCCACCGTCACGCGCTTGAGCGTCGAGAACCCGCCGCCGGTCGCGCGCAGGTGGTCGAGCAGCATCTGCCACACCGTCGGCACCGCGGCCGAATAGGTCACACCCTCGCTCTCGATCAGCTCGTGGATCGAGGCGCCGTCCATGCGCTGGCCGGGCAGCACCAGCTTCGCGCCCACGAGCGGCGCCGAATAGACCACGCCCCAGGCGTTGGCATGGTACATCGGCACGACCAGCAGCACCGTATCGCGCCGCGACAGGTTGAGCGCGTCTGGCTGCAACGTCATCATTGCATGGAGGTAGTTCGAGCGGTGCCCGTAGAGCACGCCCTTCGGATTACCCGTGGTGCCGCTGGTGTAACACAGCCCCGCGGCGGTCTCTTCGGGGAAGTCGCCCCATGCGCAGTCGCTTCCCTGTTCCGCAATCCAGCTTTCATAGTCCTGCGCGGGAAACGCGGTGCGCGGCATGCCCGCCCAGTCGGTGAGGAAGACCACGCCCTCGACGCACGGACACTGCGGCAGCACCTGTTCGAGCAGGCCGGCGCAGGCCGCGTCCGCGAGGATCAGCCGGTCCTGCGCGTGGTTGACGATATAGGCGATCTGCTCGGGAAACAGCCGCGGATTGAGCGTGTGGTGGATCGCCCCGATGCCGAGCGTGCCGTAGCACACCTCGAAATGGCGCGAGCCGTTCCACGCCATCGTCGCCACGCGGTCGCCGAACTTGATCCCCGAGGCGAGCAGCGCATTCGACACTTGCTTCGCTCGGGCGTGGAGTTCAGCATATGTCGAGCGGACGACCGTGCCGTCGTTATTGCGGCTGACCACCTCGACTCCTGCGCTCCACTTCGCGGCATGGTCGAAGATCCGGTCGAGCGTGAGCGGATAG
>JAJXVK010000124.1 GCA_021782155.1 Pseudomonadota bacterium | reverse complement strand
CAGGTTGGTCCGCCCGGCATGGTCGGCCGCCGGGTCATGGCCCGCGCGGTTGGACGTCATGACGTCAGGCTCACGGCCGTCGCGCGGCGCGAGGTTCCGCTTCCGGCGGGCGCGCGGATGGAGATGCTGCTGTCCGACCCTTCGCATTGGGACGACGCGATCCCCGCCGCGCAGCCGCAGGTCGTGGTGATCGCGCTCGGCACCACGATCCGGGCGGCAGGTGGCGACAAGGCGGCGTTCCGCGCGGTCGACCACGACCTGGTGCTGAAATGCGCCCGCGCTGCCAAGGAGGCGGGAGCCCGGCAATTGATCGCGGTTTCGTCGGTTGGCGCCAGCGCGGCGAGCCGCAACTTCTACCTCTCGGTCAAGGGCGAGACCGAGGACGCGCTGGCGCGGCTCAAGTTCGACCGGCTCGACATCGTGCGCCCCGGGCTGCTGCGCGGCCAGCGCGAAGGACCGCTGAGGTTCGGCGAGCGGCTTGGCATGTGGCTCAATCCGCTGGTCGATCCGTTCCTGAGAGGCGGCTGGATGAAGTACCGCTCGATCCGCGCCTCGACTCTGGCCGACGCGATACTTGCACTGGCTGGCGCAAGGGCGCGCGGGCGCTTCGTCCACGAGCACGAAGCGCTGAAGCGCGCGATCCGCGAGCACGCGCGCCGGGGATAATCGGCAAGGCCGATTGACTCGGCCATGTTGCGCTGCGACATAGCGGGCAGTCGCTGACCAGCGCGGGAGAGTTTCCGCGATTCGAGGGATCGGATCGCGGGACGCCGAAGGAGCAACCGCCCCGGAATCTCTCAGGCTTCAGGACCGCGCAGGGTCAATAGCGACGCTCTGGAAAGTGCCATTTCCCGCAAGGGAGGGGCCGCCGAAGGGGTAAGTCCGCCGCCGTCATGGCTGCGGAATAAGCTCTCAGGCTTCCGTGACAGAGGGGGCGCCGATTGGTGCCGAAACTGTACGGAAGCGTGAATTGTGAGCGACACATACGAAATCGATGACAATGGCGAGCCGGTCGAGACCGGACCCGAAACGCTGCCGCTCGACGCCTGGAATCGCGCGCGTGGCGGGCGGATGGTGGAGTTCGCCGGGTACTGGATGCCGGTGCAATACGAAGGGATTATCGCCGAGCACACCTGGACGCGCACCCATGCCGGGTTGTTCGACGTCAGCCACATGGGGCAGCTGCTCGTTTCGGGCGAAGGCGCCGACGCTGCGGTCGAGGCGCTGCTGCCGATCGACCTCGCGACGCTCCGGCCCGGCATGCAGCGCTATTCGCTGCTGCTCGCCGAGGACGGCGGCATCCTCGACGACCTGATGGTCTCGCGCTGGCCCGAGGCGCTTTACCTCGTGGTCAATGGCGCGACCAAGTGGGACGACATCGCCCACCTGCGCGAGTTCCTGCCCGACGAGGTCACGCTCAACCACCTCGACGACCGGGCGCTGTTCGCCTTGCAGGGCCCCGAGGCTTTCGCGGCGCTGGAGCGCCATGCGACGGGTGAATACCCGCTCTCGGCGCTGACCTTCATGCACTTCGGCAAGTTCGAGATCGGCGGTGTGGAAGTGATGATCAGTCGTTCGGGCTATACCGGCGAGGACGGCTTCGAGATTTCGCTCCCGGCCGAAGCCGCCGCGCAAATCGCCGACCTGCTGTGCGGCGAACCCGAAGTGAAGCCCATCGGCCTTGGCGCGCGCGATTCGCTGCGGCTCGAGGCGGGGCTGCCGCTCTATGGCCACGACTTGTCGGAGACGATCGACCCGGTCAGCGCCGACCTGTCCTTCGCGATCGGCAAGCGCCGCCGCGCCGAGGGCGCGTTCCCCGGCGCGGAGCGCATCCTTTCGCTTCTGGCCGACGGCCCCTCGGTCCGCCGAGTAGGGCTGGTGCTCGAAGGCCGCATGGCCGCGCGCGAGGGCGCGACGATCTTCCACGGCGGCGAACTGGTCGGCAGCGTGACCTCGGGCGGCTTCTCGCCGACCTGCGCGCGCCCGATCGCCATGGGCTACGTCAGCGCCGCGCTCGCCGCGCCGGGCACCAAACTGGAAATCGAAATGCGGGGCAAGCGCCTTCCGGCCGAGGTTGTGCCGCTGCCCTTCGTCCCACACCGCTATCATCGCAAGGGAGCCTGACATGGCCGTCTATTTCACCAAGGAACACGAGTGGATTTCGGTCGAGGGCGACACCGCCCGCGTGGGGATCACCGACTATGCACAGGGCCAGCTCGGCGACATCACCTTCGTCGAGCTGCCCGAAGCGGGCGCCGGCGTCACGCAGGGCAAAAGCTGCTGCGTGGTTGATTCGGTCAAGGCCGCCAGCGACGTCTACGCGCCGGTCACCGGCACGGTCGTCTCGGGCAATCCCTCGCTCGAGGACGAGCCCGAGCTGGTCAACACCGATGCCGAGAACGCCGGCTTCCTGTGGTCGATGACGCTCGCCGATCCGGCGCAGCTCGACGGCCTGATGGATGAGGCGGCCTACAAGGAATACGTGGCGGGACTTTGAAAACCATGCGTTATCTTCCTCTAAGCGATGCCGATCGCGTCGACATGCTGGCGGTGATCGGCGCGGGTCACGTCGACGAGCTGTTCGCCGACGTCCCTGCGGACGTCCGCCTGGCCGGACCCATTGCGGGACTGCCGCTCCATGCCAGCGAAATGGCGGTCGAGCGGCACATGGCGAAGCTTTCCGCGAAGAATATGAGCGCGGGAAGCGCGCCGTTCTTCCTGGGGGCGGGGGCCTATCGCCACCACGTTCCGGCGAGCGTCGACCACCTGATCCAGCGCGGCGAGTTCCTCACCGCCTACACCCCCTACCAGCCCGAGATCGCGCAAGGCACGCTGCAGGTGCTGTTCGAGTTCCAGACGCAAGTCGCGCGGCTGCTCGGCACCGACATCGCCAACGCCTCGATGTACGATGGCTCGACCGCGTGCTGGGAAGCGATCGCAATGGCCGGAAGGATCACGCGGCGCGACGCCGTGCTGCTCTCCTCGGGGCTGCATCCGCACTATGCGCAGACCGCGCTGACGATGGCGAAGTTCACCGGCGACAAGGTGAACCATACCGCGCCGGCGCTCTCCGCCAAGCCCGATGACGCCGCGCTGATCGCCGCGATCGGTGACGACACGTCGTGCGTCGTCGTCCAGTATCCCGACATTCTCGGCCGCATCCCCGATCTCGCGGCGATAGCCGAGGCCGCCCACGCCAGGGGCGCGCTGCTGGTGGCCGTGGTCACCGAGCCGGTCGCGCTCGGCCTCGTCGAGAGCCCCGGCGCGCTCGGCGCCGATATCGTGGTGGGCGAGGGTCAGGCGCTCGGCGTGGGCCTGCAGTTCGGCGGGCCCTACCTCGGCCTGTTCGGCTGCCGCGAGAAGTTCGTGCGCCAGATGCCGGGCCGCCTGTGCGGCGAGACCGTCGATGCCGAGGGCAAGCGCGGCTTCGTCCTTACGCTCTCGACCCGCGAGCAGCACATCCGGCGCGAGAAGGCGACGAGCAACATCTGCACCAACGCGGGGCTGTGTGCGCTTGCCTTCAGCATCCACATGACCCTGCTCGGCGGCGAGGGTCTGTCGCGGATGGCGCGGCTCAGCCACGCCCGTTCGCGCGAGACGGCGGAGCGCCTGGGCAAGATCGCGGGCGTTGCGATCCTCAACACCTCGTGGGTGAACGAGTTCACCGCGGTGCTGCCGGTCGATGCGCGGCCCGTGGTTCGCGCGCTGGCGGACAAGGGCGTGCTCGGCGGGGTTTCGCTCGGCCGGCTCTATCCCGGCGAGGGCGCGCTCGGCCGCGGGCTGCTGGTCGCGACCAGCGAATGCACGACGCGTGAGGATATCGAGGCGCTGGGCTCCACGCTCGAGGAGGTGCTGGCATGAACGACATGAACCCCTCGGGCTGGCGCCCCGGAATGGGCAATGCCGGTGACGGCGCACCTGCTTCGCCGACCTTCACCGGAAATCGCGGCCTCCAGCTCGAGGAAGCTCTGATCTTCGAACTCGGTCGAATGGGCGGCTGCGGCGTCGATTTCGACGAGGAAGCGCCCGAACCGATGGCGACGCTCGGCCAGCACCTGCGCGCCGCGCCGGTAGCGCTGCCGGGGCTGTCGGAGCCCGAGGCGGTGCGCCACTACACGCGCCTCTCTCGCCAGAACTACGCGATCGACCTTGGCATCTTCCCGCTCGGCTCGTGCACGATGAAGCACAACCCGCGGCTCGACGAGCGCGTTGCGCGCATGCCCGGTTTCGCCGACGTCCACCCGTTGCAACCGCAGGAGACGGTGCGCGGTGCGCTGGACGTGATCAACCAGTTGGCCTTCTGGCTGGTCGAGTTGACCGGCATGCACGGCGTGGCGATGACGCCCAAGGCCGGCGCGCACGGCGAACTGTGCGGACTGCTGTGCATCCGCGCCGCGCACGAGGCCAAGGGCGACGCGCGCGAGGTGGTGCTGGTGCCTGAAAGTGCCCACGGCACCAACCCGGCGACCGCCGCCTTTGCAGGCTACCGCGTCGAAAGCATCCCCGGCACGGCCGACGGCCGCGTGGATGTGACGGCCTTCGAAGCGCGGCTCGGGCCCGATGTCGCGGCGGTGATGATCACCAACCCCAACACCTGCGGGCTGTTCGAGCGCGACCTCAGGCGCATCGCCGATGCCGTCCACGCGGCGGGCGCCTATGTCTATTGCGACGGCGCGAACTTCAATGCGATCGTCGGCAAGGTGCGCCCCGGCGACCTTGGCGTCGATGCGATGCACATCAACCTGCACAAGACCTTCTCCACCCCGCACGGTGGCGGCGGACCGGGCTCGGGTCCGGTGGTGCTGTCCGAGGCGCTTTCGCCCTTCGGCCCGCTGCCGTTCACCGCGAAGACCGCCGACGGCATGGTCCACCTCGTCGAGGAGGAAGACGCGCAGACGATGGGGCACGCGCAGGCCTTCGGGCGCATGGCGGCGTTCCACGGCCAGATGGGCATGTTCACCCGCGCGCTCGCCTATATCCTGAGCCACGGCGCTGACGGCTTGCGCCAGGTGGCCGAGGACGCGGTGCTCAATGCCAACTACGTGTTGCGCAGTCTCGAGGACGTGCTCGACGCGCCTTTCGCGGCCAGCGGCCCGTGCATGCACGAGGCGCTGTTCAGCGACCACGGGCTGGCCGAGGGCTTCTCCACGCTCGACGTGGCCAAGGGGCTGATCGACGAGGGCTTCCACCCGATGACGGTCTATTTCCCGCTGGTGGTACACGGCGCGATGCTGGTCGAACCGACCGAGACCGAAAGCAAGGCCGGGCTCGACCAGTTCGTCGGCGCGCTGCGCAGCCTTGCCGAACGCGCGCGCTCTGGCGACGAGGCGCTCAAGACTGCCCCATGTCTTGCTCCGCGCCGCCGGCTCGACGAGACGCTTGCCGCGCGCAAGCCGAGACTGGCGTGGAAAGACGAGGCGGGCTAGGCACCTCCTGCCGGGGAACAGGAGATCGCCATGAACCAGATGAGCGTGCAGCCGCACGGCCTGATTGGGGCACTCGTCCCGGTACTGATCGTCGCGCTGGTCTTGTTTATCCGCTTTCGCCGGATGGGGAAGGCACGGCCGCTGCGGCTTGAGCGGCTGTGGCTCCTGCCCGTGATTTATGGCGCCTTTGCCACGCTGATGCTGGCGGCCATCCCGCCGCAGGGGCGAAACTGGTCCTGGATCGCCCTGGCGCTGGCCGTGGGTGCGGGTGCGGGCTGGATGCGCGGCAAGACCATGCACATCTCGGTCGATCCCGAAACGCATGCGCTCGATCACATGCAATCGCCGGCGGCCCTGGTGTTCCTGCTGGTTCTGCTATTGGTACGCACCGGTTCGCGGATGTACCTTCAGTCGGCTGGCGGGGGACTGTCGCATCAGGGAGCCATGCTACTGACCGATGTCCTGCTTGCCTTCGCGATGGGAATGTTGACGCTGCAGCGCCTCGAGATGTTCTTGCGGGCGAAGCGCCTTCTCGCCGAAGTCCGGGGCGGGCGCTGACGCCTGACAAGCAAAACCCCCGCCGTTTCCGGCGGGGGCAATGGATTGCAACCTGCCCTGGCGGCTTACCAGAAGAAGTCGTAGATCACGTCGACCACTTCGCCGGTGTAGATGTTCACCAGCAGTACGTCATCGTAATAGCGCACCCACTGGTAGGGGCCGTAGACCGGCGGCAGGCGGTAGTAGCCAGGATCGCCGATCCAGTAGTTCTGGCCGTAGAACAGCGAGTCGAGGTAAAACCCGATCCCGACCCGGCTGTAGTCATTGCCGTAGTACGGCGAGTAGTAGCGCCCGACGCGATAGACATTGCGGTGCGACGAACGGTAGCTGTTCCAGTCATAGCGGCGGTCGCGGCGCCAATCGTTGTCCCACTGCCGGTAATTGCTGCCGTTGCGGTACGCGTAGCGGTTCCCGTCGCGGTAATCGCGCTGGAAGTCGTGGTTGCCGTTCCGGTAGTTACGGTCGTTGCTGCGATAATCGCGCTGGAAGTCGCGATGGTCGCCGTCGCGGTTGCGATCGGTGTAGCTGCGATTGCGATTTGGGTCAGCGTAGGTGCTGTTGCGCTCGGCCTGCTGCCAGTTGCCCTGTGTGCGGCTCTCGGCGCGGCCCTGCCATTGCTGGCGGTTCTGCGTTTCGGCTCGTTGAGCGTTCTGGTCGCGCGCGCCAGGCCAGTTGAACTGCGGCTGCTGTTGCGGGGCCGCCTGGGTACGCTGCGCCTGCCACGTGCGCTGCTGCTGGGGCTGCGCCTGCCATGTGCGCTGCTGCTGGGGTTGCGCCTGCTGGATCTGCCGCGCGGGCGCCTCCTGACGGAACGACTGCTGCGGACGCTGGTCGCCGCCGTCATTCCTCCAGCCGCCGCGCTGGGGGCCATCCTCGCGCTGAGCATGTCCGCCGCGCTCGGAAGGCGCGGCCTGCGCGGGCGCGGCCATCATGGTGATCGCCCCGGCCACCGCGGCAAGGGCAGACGACTTGAGCAAGGACCTGATCGTCATGTCTGGTACTCTCTTCCGTGACCGCCGCGGGAGGCGGCGTTGGCTGTGTCTCTCCATTACGATTCGGTCACTTTCGCCCTGCTGAACCGGGATGGCGCCGTTTGTTCAGGTTTATCGCCGAATTACTGAACGGCTGATACGTATCCAGGCACTCGCGGGGTGGACGCGACACCAGACGGCGGCTAACCGCGATCGCGATGGCCAGCCTCAAAGAGCGTATCCTCCACACATTGTCTACCGATGGCACGGACCTGGTCCCACACGAATGGCGACGCCGCGCGGGATCACTGCTGGGAGCAGTGCTGATCGGCCTCGTCGCGCTGATTTTTGCAAACGCCGCGAACACAGCCCAGACGGTCTTCGATGGCATGTTCGCGCGGTGGCCGCTGTCGCCCCTGGTGGTTACGCCGGTGCTGTTCGTGGTCCTCGCCTGGATGACCCGGCTGATTGCCCCGGCCGCGCGCGGATCGGGCATTCCGCAGGTGATCGCCGCGAGCCGCGACCCCGAGGGCATACTGGCGCGCGGGCTGCTGGGCATGCGGACCGCGCTGTTCAAGCTCGTCGTCACGATCGGTGCGGTGCTGGGCGGCGCCTCGGTTGGCCGCGAGGGCCCGACCGTGCAGCTTGGCGCGGCAATCATGGTCGGTTGCCACCGGCTGTTCGGTGCGCGCCTGACATCGGGCGTGCTGATCGCGGGCGGCGCGGCGGGCGTCGCGGCGGCGTTCAATACGCCGATCGCGGGTATCGCCTTTGCCATCGAGGAACTGGCGAGCGCCTACGAACAACGCGTTGCCGTGCTGGTGATGGGCGCGGTGATGATCTCGGGCCTGACCAGCCAGGGGCTGGCGGGCAACTACCTCTACTTCGGCACGATGGGCCAGCCGCTGGGCGTTGGCGCGGCGCTGATCATCGCCCCGATCGCCGGACTGGCGGGCGGAGCGATCGGCGGCCTCTTCTCGCGCGCACTGCTCGCGGTGACGCGGTTGCGCCGCCAGTCGAAGCGCGGGTTCTTTGCCCGGCCGTTGCTGGTCGCGTTCGTCTGCGGCGTCGCGGTCGCCGCGCTTGGCATCGTGACGCATGGCGCGACCTGGGGAACAGGCTACGCCCCGGCCAAGGCGCTGCTCGAGGGGCAGGGCGGCAGTCTGTGGCTCGGCCCCGCCAAGTTCGTGACCACGCTGGCCACCAGCGCGAGCGGGCTTCCGGGCGGCATATTCGCACCTTCGCTCGCGGTCGGGGCGGGCTTCGGCAAGCTGCTCGCCATGGTCTTTCCGCACGAGTCCGCGGGCGCGATCGTGCTGCTGGGCATGGTCGGCTACTTCACCGGCGTGGTCCGCGCGCCCTTGACCGGGGTGATCATCCTCAGCGAGACGACGGGGAGCACCGGCGCGATCCTGCCGCTGGTGCTGACCGCGCTGATCGCCGACTGGTCGGGCTCGATGGTGTGCAAGCCGCGGCTCTACCACGCGCTGTCGCGCGACTTTTTGCCGCATGCGGAGACGCCCGAAGAGGACGGCGAGGAGGAAGGGCACCATTAGGCCCCCTTCCGCCGCGCCGGATCAGCGCGTCAGCCGCTTGTAGGCCAGGCGCGTCGGACGGTCGGCCGCGTCGCCCAGGCGGCGGCGCTTGTCTTCCTCATAGGCTTCGAAGTTGCCCTCGAACCATTCGACGTGGCTGTTGCCTTCGAAGGCGAGGATGTGCGTGGCGAGGCGGTCGAGAAAGAAGCGGTCGTGGCTGATGACCACGGCGCAGCCCGCGAAGTTCTCGATCGCGTCTTCAAGCGCGGCCAGCGTCTCGACGTCGAGGTCGTTGGTCGGCTCGTCGAGCAGCAGCACGTTGCCGCCCTCCTTCAGCATCTTGGCCAAGTGGACCCGGTTGCGCTCGCCGCCCGACAGCTTGCCGACGTTCTTCTGCTGGTCCTGGC
>JAJXVK010000123.1 GCA_021782155.1 Pseudomonadota bacterium | reverse complement strand
ACCACCGCATCGAACACCGCGCCGCGCGTCACCCGCACCAGCTTGCCTTGCGGGCCGGGGTTCTGGAAGTGCATGCCGCGCAGCACGCCCTTTTGCGAGTGGCTGTGGTTGTCCTGCACGAAGGTCCGATCGAGCCCGGCCGCAGCGAAGGCCGCCGCGCTCCATGTTTCGACGAAGAACCCGCGCTCGTCGCCGAACACGCGCGGTTCTATGATCAGCGGCCCGGAGATCGGGCATTCGATGATGTTCATCGCGTCCTCTTATCGCGTGAGGAGTTGCAGGAGGTATTCGCCATAACCCGACTTGCGCAGCGGCTCGGCGATCGCTTCGAGCGCGGCATCGTCGATGAAGCCCTGGCGCCAGGCGATTTCCTCGGGGCAGGCGATCTTCAGGCCCTGCCGTTCCTCGGTGATCCGCACGTAAGTGCCTGCATCGAGCAGCGAACCGTGCGTGCCGGTGTCGAGCCAGGCATATCCGCGGCCCATCACTTCGACGTTGAGCGCGCCGTCGTCCATGTAGAGCCGGTTGAGGTCGGTGATCTCAAGTTCGCCGCGCGGCGACGGCATGAGGTCGCGGGCCCGGTCGACCACTGTTCCGTCGTAGAAGTAGAGCCCGGTCACCGCGTAGTTGGACCTGGGCTTCGTCGGCTTTTCCTCGATCGAGATGACCTTGCCCGCCTGATCGAACTCGGCGACGCCATAGGCTTCGGGGTTGTTGACCCGGTAGGCGAACACGCTGGCGCCCACCGTGCGCGCGCTGGCGCTGCGCAGGATCTCGGGCAGGCCGTGGCCGTAGAAGATGTTGTCGCCGAGCACGAGCGCGCTGGGATCGCCGCCAACGAAGTCGGCGCCGATGTGGAAGGCCTGGGCAAGCCCGTCGGGGCTCGGCTGCTGGGCATAGGAGAACGACACGCCCCAGCTTGCGCCGTCGCCCAGCACGCGCTGGAACTGCCCGGCGTCCTCGGGCGTGGTGATCACCAGGATATCACGGATTCCGGCCAGCATCAGCGTGCTGACCGGGTAATAGATCATCGGCTTGTCATAGACCGGCATCAACTGCTTCGAGACGCCGCGGGTAAGGGGGTACAGCCTTGTTCCCGACCCGCCGGCCAGGACGATTCCCTTGCGCTTAGGCTCTTCCACTCGAAATCCCTTCTGCCGGAACGGGCAAATCGTCCGGCCGGTCCCGGGTGCTGAATTGCAGGCTGGTCCCGGCCCGTCAATCGCGGAATCGCGGCCTTGATCATCGAGAAAGACCCGTTCTGGCGAATTCCTCGCCGCCCCCGAGCGTGACGGGATGGGTCCCGAAAGCGGGGATCGGGCGTCTTGCCCCGCCAGCGCGGACAGGACCTGACCCTAGGCAGCCTCGGGCAGCGCTTCGCCGATCCGCTCGACCGCCGCGTGGAGCCGAGCCGCCGCTTCGGGATCGAGACGGTGCTCGAACAGTGTCAGGTGCCGCAGCAGCGTGCGGGTGACTGCGCCGGTGCCGCGCGCGGTCGGCTCGCCCATCTCGCGGTAGTGTTCCAGGCCGTAGCGCAGGATCAGCGTGGCGTTGATCGCGAGGTCGTGCAGGCGGTCCCTCGGCCAGTCGAGCAGTTCGGCATCGACCATTGCCGCATAGTAGCCTTCAAGCTGGTCGAACGTGCGCCTGAGCCAGGCAGGCACCTTGTCGGCGGTAAGGTCGATGTGCTCGCCATAGGCATGCTGGTCGCGGTAGAGCGAGCGGAAGTCCCTCTGTTCCTGCATCAGCGCTTCGAGCATCGCGGCATAGCCGCCGACCGCGTCATGGGGCGGCGGCCGCATCGCCAGGCGCACGTCGATGATCGCGGTGAAGCGATCGACGATCGCCTCGAGCAGCGCGCGCTTGGTCTTGAAATGGTACCACAGGTTGCCTTCCGCGATCCCGCAATGCGCGGCGAGCGCGGCAGTCGTCACCTGCCCATACCCCTGTTCGTTGAACAGCAGCAGCGCCTGCTCGAGGATGCGATCCCTGGTGCTTTGCTTCGGCCTGGCCATCAGTAACGCGACAACTCCACTGGCATCGACTTGTAGCCGTGGACGAAGCAGGCGGGAACCCGCTCCGGCTGGCCGATCGGGTTGACCCGCAGGCGGCGCTTCGCCATCTCTTCGAGGAGGGTCACGAGCTGCAGTTCAGCGACGCGCGCGCCCACGCAGCGGTGGATGCCGTAGCCGAACGAGAGGTGCCGCCGTGCATTGTCGCGGTCGACCCTGAGAACGTCGGCATCCTCGCCGAACACGCTCTCGTCGCGGTTGGCCGAGACGTACCACAGCACGACCTTGTCGCCCTTCTTCATCTGGACGCCTTCGAACTCGGTATCCTCCTCGACCGTGCGGCGCATGTGTGCGAGCGGGGTCTGCCAGCGGATGATTTCCTGCACCGCGTTGGGGATGAGATCGGGGTTGGCTTCCAGCCTGGCGCGCTGTTCGGGGAATTGCGACAGGCCCCAGGCGTAGCCTGACATGGAATTGCGCGTGGTATCGTTGCCGCCCACGATCAGCAGGATCAGGTTGCCGATGAATTCCTGCTCGCTCATCTGGTTCATGGCGTCGGACCGGAGCATGACCGAAATGAGGTCCTTGCCCGGATTGGCGATCTTCTGCTGCCACAGCTGGGCGAAGGCCATGCCCATCTCGCCCATTTCCTGGTTGCGATAGGCCATGCCGCCGGGCGCGCGGATCAGCTCGACGTCGCCGCCGACATCGGACCAGTGGGTGAGCTTCGAGCGTTCCTCCCAGGGAAAGTCGAACAGCTTGGCGAGCATGCCCGTGGTCAGTTCGATCGAGACGCGCTGGACCCAGTCGAACGATTCGCCGACAGGCAGCGAATCGAGCACTTCGGCGGTGCGAGTTCGGACCTCATCCTTCATTTCGGCCACTTCACTCGGGCCGAACGAGGGCGCCACGGTGCGGCGCTGCCCGGTATGCTGCGGCGGGTCCATCGCGATGAACATCGGCAGGCGCTGCTCGTCGGGGAGCAGCTTGTTGCTATCGAAGGCGATCGAGATGCCGCCGTAGGTGTAGCTCGACGAAAAGATCATCGGCAGTGCCTCGATGTGCACGATCGGCTTGTAGGTCGAGACCGACCAATAGGGGCCGAAGCGCGATTCGGGCACGAACTGGATCGGCGCTTCGGCGCGCAGCTGGCGGAACGGCTCTTGCCAGCGGTCCTCGGTATAGAGTTCGGAGGCGGAAACGTCGGTTGGCTCTAGCCGCGGTTCGGCCACAGGCGCGGTGGACATGGTCACATCTCCCGGAACCCCTTCTCTGCAGGGTCTAGGGTGTACACCCTAACAGAAGCCGAAACCAAGTCAATCGCCATGCCCGCAAGCGCGCGGTTCAGCCTTCGTAGTCGGGAAAGAAGCGGCGGATCACGTCGCGCGCGAGCCGCGCCGGGCGCTGCGTGGCGGCGTCGATGCAGCACCAGCTGGAACGAACTTCGGCGAGCACGTCCTCGCCGCGCCGGATCACCGTCTGGTAGAAGGCCCGCGCGCCCTGGACCTTTTCGAGCAGGACCGTGGCGAAGACCTCGTCGCCGAGGAAGGTCGGCTTGCGGTAGGTGATTTCGTGCTTGAGCGCGACCCACAGGTGCTGCGCCACCGCCTCGGCCGGGGCGATCGCGCGCCAGTGGTCGATCACCGCGTCCTGAACCCAGCGCAAATAGCTGGCATTGTTGACGTGGCCCATGAAGTCGATGTCCGACTCCTCGACGCCGATCGGCACGGTATGGGGGATCGCCTTGCTCACATGCATGTCAGTAGCAGGAAATCGCCGGTCCGGCCAGCGGCTTCCCGGTGAGCGGCGCGAAAAATCAGGCGGCGCGCAGGCCCTTCACCCCTTGCGCGCCGCGATCCTGCGCCGAGAGCCCGTCGAACATCGCATCGACGATCCGCGCCAGCTTCCGTTCCGACAACCGCTCCATCACGGGCAGCATCGCGCCGATATTGCAATAGACGCTGACCATCTGGTTCACGAGGCTGATCGTCTCGTCGATCTCGAGCCCGTCGAAATGCCCGTCCGCCATTGCCTCGGCGATGATCATGCCAAGGTAGTGATCGCCGAGGTCGACATAGCTGCGCACGAGGTCGAAGTGCGCTTCGCCCAGTTCGACCGACATCTTGAAGCCCACCGGGTCGGCGCGCCAGGCGTCGCGCATCATCGCGAAGCGGCGGGCGTAGAATTCGTACATCTTGCGGCGCGGAGGCAGGTCGGAAGCGACGACTTCCTCCATCACCGCGACCTTGGGGCGGAACCAGTGTTCGGCGATCGCCTCGATCAGGTCTTCCTTGCTCTCGAAATAGCGCGACAGCGTGACCGGCGACACGCCCGCGCGCGAGGCCAGTTCGTTCATTGTCAGGCCCTGGTCGCCGCGCTCGTCGATGATCTGCCGGGCGATCTCTACCAGGCGTTCGCGCGTTGCATCGGCTTCGGCGGTGGTCAGTGGCATGGGATCGCTCACCCTTCCTCCCTGGGGATCGGACAAGAGTAGGAAGCTGCGGCGGCATTTTCAATTCACCCGGAATGGATTCCCGACCGGACCATGCCTTCAACCCGTCGCATCTTTGGGCTAGCCTCGCGGCAATCCAGTCGAGCCAAGGATCCCTCATGCCATTCGTCGTTCGCCGCCTCGCCGCGCTTGCCGCGCCGGTCCTGCTTTCCGCCTGCGCCGCGCCGATGGCGTCGACCGGGGCGCCGGCCACAGCCGAGGCCGGGAAACCGGTCGAAGTCGGGATCATCGCGATCAACGATTTCCATGGCATGCTGGAACCCCCGCACGCCTCGGTTTCCGCGCCCGATGGTCATGGCGGAACGGTGCAGGTGCCCGCGGGCGGCGCGGCCTGGCTGGCGAGCGCGGTGCGCGCGCTGCAGGCGAAGTATCCCAACCACCTGACCGTTTCGGCGGGCGACCTCACCAGCGCCTCGCAATTCGCTTCGTCGATCTATCTCGACGAGCCCGCCGTGGGAGTCGCCAACCGGCTGGGGCTCGATTTCAACGCGGTGGGCAACCACGAGTTCGACCGCGGCGTCAACGAGCTCGAACGCCTCCAGCACGGCGGCTGCGCGCATTACACCTCGCGCCAGCCCTGCCAGGTGGAACAGTTCACCGGGGCGAAATACGAATACCTCGCCGCCAATGTCACCGAAGCCGACGGCCGGACGATCTTCCCGGCGACCGCGATCCGCAGCTTCGGCACCGGCGCGCGCAAGGTCAGCGTGGGCGTGATCGGGCTGACGCTGAGGGGCACCAGGGACCTCGTTTCGCCCGGTGGCATCCAGGGCGTGACCTTCGGCGACGAGGCCGACGCGATCAACCGGGGCGTGGCGACGCTCAAGGGCGAGGGCGCCGACGCGGTCGTCGTGCTGATCCACCAGGGGCTCAATCCGAAGCCGGGAAGCACACCCGATCCCAACGGCTGCGACGTATCGGGCGACCTCGAACCGATCCTCGCCCGGCTCGACCCGCGCGTCGACGTGGTGGTTTCGGCGCATACCCACCAGACCTACAACTGCATGTGGCCGGGCAGGACCGGCGGCCAGCCGATGCTGCTGACCAGCGCGGGATCCTATGGCCGGCTCGTCACCGACATCACGCTCGACATCGATCCCGCGAGCGGCGCGGTGGTGTCGAAGCACGCGAAGAACCTGATCGTCCAGTCGGAAGGTTACACTTCGTCGAAGGGACCGGTCACGACGACCAGCGCCTATCCCACGTACCAGCCCGCACCCGACATCGCGGCCTATGTCGGTACTTACGTCGCGGCGGCGAAGGCCTTCGCGCAGCGCGTCAGCGGGCACCTGTCGGGGCCCGCGGGCAAGGGCGGCGTGGGTGGGGCGACCGCGCCGGTGGGCGGGAATCTCGGTCACCTCATCGCCGACGCGCAACTTAGCGCGACGCGCAAGGCGGGCGCCGGGATCGCCTTCATGAACCCCTTCGGCATCCGCGCCGAACTCGTTCCGGGCGAGGGCGGCGCGGTGACCTACAGCCAGATTTACCAGGTCCAGCCGTTCAACAACGAACTGGTCACGCTCACGCTCACCGGCGCGCAGATCAAGGCGGCGCTCGAGCAGGGTTTCGACGATACCGGCGTCAAGCAGGCGCTCAGCCCCTCGGCCGGGTTCGCCTATGCGGTGGACATGAAGCGGCCCTCGGGCGACCGGGTCACGTCGATCACGCTCGACGGCAAGCCGCTCGACATGGATCGAAACTATCGCGTGACGATGAGCAACTTCTTGTCGGGCGGGGGAGACGGTTTCTCCGAGTTCACCAAAGGCATCGAACGGACGGTCGGCGCGACCGACATCGATGCGCTTGAGCAGTGGCTGACGTCTGTGCCCTTGCGCCAGGTGCCCGCCGAAGCGCGCGAGACCTTTGCGCCCTAGTGGATTGATTTTGACATTTGCATCCCCTGGCGGCCGGGATGGGTCTGCAAATGTCGAAGACGTAAAATCCACTCGAATCATAAGTTTCCAGTGGTTCGAAGAGATTCTGACATTCGGGCGCGACATGGCCTCACGCGGTATCGAATGTCACACTAGTGCGGTTCGCCCCCGACCGAAGGCGGCGCGGCGCCGAACCCGGCGCGCGCGGCGACGAGGTCGGCGTCCATCGTGCGTTCGGCCAGGTGATAGTGCAGCGCGCTCCACAGGTAGAACAGCGAAACGCCGCCCATCGCGCTCGCCAGCGCCGCGCCCGGGGAGAACCCGTGCCGGCCGAGCCAGTCGCTCGCGGCGCCGATCAGCAGCGGCCCCAGCCCCCCGCCGATCAGCGAGAAGATGATGTTGGTGATCGCCGAAGAGGTCACGCGCATGCGCGGGTGGATCAGGTTGTGGACCGTGCCGTAGGTGACGCCGAGATAGACGAACTGGAACAGCGCGGCGATCGACAGCAGCGTCAACGCGATCCAGGCGTTCTCGAACCACAGCCCGGCGATGAACAGTACCGGCGAGACTGCCATCGCCACTGCCGGTACGCGCGCGTAGGAATGCGGCATTCGCGAGGCGAGCCGGTCGGCGATCATCCCGCCCGCCATCACGCTGATCGTGGCCGGCACCGCCGCGACGAGACCGTTGGCGAGCCCCGCCTGCAGCAGCGTGAAACCATAGCGGCGCATCAGCATCGCAGCGTAGAAGGTGTTGATGCCGTAACCTGCCAGCGACGCCAGCGCCGAGCCGGCGACGATGTGGAACAGCGTCCTGACCTCGACGAAGCGGGCCAGCACCGCGCGGATCGGCGGCACGGTTTCCACATCGCCCTGATCGTAGCGGCCGCGCGGCGGCTCGGCGAGCAGCAGGTGCAGCAAGACCGCCAGCACCAGCCCGGGGACGGCGGCGAACAGGAACACGCTGCGCCAGCCGAAGATCGAGGCGACCAGCGAGCCGCCCGCCGCGCCGAGGAACGCGCCGATCGGCGGGGCGAGCAGCAGGATCGACATCGCCGTGGCGCGCCGCGCCGGCTTGACGAAGTCCGATATGGTGGACTGGCTCGACGGCAGCCCGATCGCCTCGCCCACGCCCACCGCGATGCGCGCGGCGAATAGCTGCACGACGGTGGTCGCGAATCCCGTCCCCGCCGTCGCCAGCGACCACAGCAGCGTGCCGAGCGCGATCAGCGACAGGCGCCGCACCTTTTCCGCCATGCGCGCCACGAACAGGCCCAGCACGACATGCAGCAGCCCGAAGGCGAAGCCCGAAAGCAGCCCCATCGCGGTGTCGTCGAGGCCAAATTCGGCCCTGATCGGCTCGACCAGCACGTTGAGGACGATGCGGTCGACGAAGCCGATCGCGCTGATCGCGGTCAGGATGACGAGCGCGAGCCCCGCCGAATCGCGGCGCAGGAACGCGGTGTCGGTGCTCATGGCCTGATTCGGGGAGGTTCCGTCCCCGCCGGGCCGGTCAGCCGATGGCATGGGCGCCATCGTCCTCGTCGGGCCAGCGCGCCAGCCGGGCCGCGTGCAGGTCGAGAAACAGAGCGGGCAGCTTCACGAGCATCAGCGACTTGTGAATCCAGTAATCGTACCAGCGCTCGCGCCAGCGCGCTCTGGCCCGGCCATTGCGCGCCAGCCAGTCGGCATAGGGCATCCAGTGGCCGGGCTCGTCTTTCTCGACCACACGGAAGATTCGCGACATGACCGGGTCGGAGCGGACGTGACCATTGCGCAGCAGAACGTGGACCTGCCGCATCCCGCGCTGCTCGGTCAGCATGATGACCCGGCACAGCTTCTCGAATGCGGCACCATCGGCGACGATCGCGCGGGTATCGAGTTCCTATATGCTGCAGTCGAACACGCGCTCGATGAAGTGGTCGATATGGCCGCAGGTGCGGTCGACCTTCAGGGGCATGTGCCCCCGCAATTCGAACCAGCGGCGGAACATCACGTAGTGCTTGCGCTCGTCGGCGCGGTGGCGTTCGACCGCGGCGATGAAGCCGGCCTCGCCAGGGCAGCGCGCGCGCACTGCTTCCAGCACGCGGTCGAGCGAGGTGTAGCCGCGGTGCTCGTTGTAGATGTAAATCGACGCGAGCACGTCGAGAAAGCGCGCGCGGAAGGCCTGGAGCATCCTCATGGCGCGGAATGTCGCACGCCCGTCCGGTGGGCGCCAGCGGCTATTCGCCAAGGCTGGCGACAAGGTTTCCGACCGCTTCGGCGAACTCTTCGCGGAAGTCCTGCACCACTGCGCGGGCCGAGCGGACCTGGTCGACCAGCCCCACACCCTGCCCGACGAAATAGCTGACGAGGTCGCGCGCTTCGTCGTTACCGCCCAACACCGCCCTCTCTATCCGCGCGAAGGCGGGTTCGGAGACCATGCCCATCAGCGGCATCGGCAGCGTGCCCGGCGACCCGGCGCCATCCCATGCCTCGTGCCAGGCGGTTCTCAACTGCCGCGCGGGCTTGCCGGTGCGGCTGCGCGAGCGGACCGTGTCGCGGCTGCGCGCGGCGATCATCAGATCGGA
>JAJXVK010000122.1 GCA_021782155.1 Pseudomonadota bacterium | reverse complement strand
GCTGGCGCGCGACTCCCTCGCGGCGCAGTCTCGTGACCTCGAAGCGCTGGGCCGCATTGCGGTCGAACGGCTTTCGGGCAGCGCCGGGCAACTCGAGGCTCTGATCGTCGACAACCGCGACAAGGTGGAGATCATCGGCTCGATCTCGGAAAACGCGACAAGGAACATGGAACTCCTGCGCGGCCAGCTTCCGGTGATCGCCAATTCCTCGAAGGACGTGGCCAACACGATCGCCAATGCCGGACGGACGGCTCACTTGCAGCTGGAAGACATGATCGCCGCGTTCCAGCGCCTCAACGAATTCGGCACGGCCAGCGAAAACCACGTCGAGGCGATTCGCCGCAAGGTGAGCGACGCGCAGACCGAATTCGAACACCGCGCCGACCAGATGCGCGAATTGACCGAGGCGCGTTTCGCCACCCTCACCGAGGAAAGCACCGCCCACCGGGAGCGGCTCGATCAGGACGAGATCGCCTCACTCGCCGCGATCCGCGCGCGCTTCTCCGCCTTGTCCGAGGAAATCGCAAGCCATCGTGAGGTTGCCGAGGCAGCGGAACGCGAAGCGCTCGCCGCCTTGCACGTACGCTTCGCCACCCTGACGCGGGAAACCGCCGAACATGCGCGCTTGATGGGCCAGAACGAAAACGCCGCGCTGGATCACTGGCAGGCCCGCGCCGGAGCCCATGCCCAGGGCATCCGCGACGCGCTGGCCGCGCTCACCACCGACCATGATCGTGCGGTCGAAGCCGCGGCAACCCGCCTCGCCGCGTTCGACGAGCAGGCCCGCGCCACGGCGAGCGATCTTGCCAGCCACGCCGCCGAAACCGGAGCAGCTTTCGGGGCACACCTCACCGCGATCGACACGCAGCTGTCCGAGCAGCGCGAAGCGCTTGCGGCGCGGCTCGCGGAAATCGACGCGTCGATCGCCTCGCGCCGCCAGGCAATCGCCGATTCCGGCGCACGCGCGGCCGAAGACCTCGCCCGCAAGCTCGCCGATTTCGACGCGGTAATCGAGGAGCATCGCGAGCGGCAGGGAGCCAATGCCGAGGAACTCGGCCGCCAGTGCGATTCGTTGAGCGAGCGGGCGGCCGCCCTCGCGGAAACGCTGCGCACGTCCGCGGCGCACGGCGAGGAAGCAGGCCACACGGTCGACCAGACGCTGGGCCTGCTCAATAGCCGCCTCGCGGAAAGCCGCCAGGCACTGCAAGGCACGGACGCCGAGATCGCCGTGCTGACCGATGCGGCGGTGCGCCTGCTTGAATTGATCCAGGCCAGCAGCGACCATACCCGCAACCATATCCCTGCGGCGGTTGGGGAAGCGGAAGAGCGGCTGCGCGGAATCGATGACCGTGTCGCCAGCCTGCGCGACACGCTCGTTGCCGCCGGCAAGTCCGGCGCGGACCTCTCGGCCTATGTCCTCGACACGCGGCGCGAGGTCTCCGGCACGATTTCCGAGCTCGGTTCCGCCCATGAAACGCTCATCAGGCAGGCCAGTGTGCAGAACGCCGCCTTCGGAACGGTGCGCGAACGGCTTGCCGAAGCGATCGAGGAGACAGACGCGCTTTCGGCCAGGCTCGAAGCCATGCTGGCGGGCGTCATCGCCAAGCTGTCCGAGGCAGCCGTCAAGGCGGGCAGCGAATTGCGCGCAACGACCGTCTCCGAGATAGAGGCGATCGCCGGACAACTCGGCACGGCGACTTCCGACGCCATGGCGCAAGTGCTCAAAGGGCGCGGCGCCGAACTGGTGGCCAAGCTCGAGGAAGCACTCGACAACGCCGGCGAGGCCAGCCGCGAGACCGCGATGGACCTGCGCAACCAGCTCGCCAAGATCGACGAACTGGCCGGAAACCTCGAAAACCGCGTCACCCGCGCGCGCGAACGCGCAGAGGAACAGTTCGACAATGATTTCGCCCGCCGCGCCGCGCTCATCACCGAGGCGCTCAATTCGACCGCGATCGACATCGCCAAGGCGCTGTCGACGGACGTTTCGGAAACCGCCTGGGCATCGTACCTGCGCGGCGACCGCGGCATCTTCACGCGCCGCGCGGTCAGCCTGCTGGACAACGCCGAAGCCAAGGCCGTGCAGCAACACTACGAGAGCGACGCGGATTTCCGCGATCACGTGAACCGCTACATCCACGACTTCGAATCGATGCTGCGCCAGCTGCTATCGACCCGCGACGGCAACGCACTGGGCGTGACGCTGCTCTCGTCCGACATGGGCAAGCTCTATGTCGCGCTGGCGCAGGGGATCGAACGGCTGCGCGCCTGAAGGGCACCGGCCAGAGACCGAACCCACTCCTGAACCGCGCAAAGAAAAGGGCCGCCTCCCGATATCGGAGAGGCGGCCCTTCTTGTGTGTGATGGAGCGGATTGCCCCGCTCCGCCCGACATCCGTCAGGCGTCGACACCGCCCGGCGTATGAGCGCCCGGCATCGGCGGGACCGGCTGCGGCGGAACGCCTGCATCGTCTTCGTGGACGTCGATGATCCCCCGGCCAACGTAGCTCTTGCGGTAGCCATAGCCATAATAGAACACGAGGCCAATCGCGCCCCAGATCGGCAGCACAAGCATCGCCTCGATCGGCAGGTTGAAGAACAGAAGCAAACAACCGACGATCGAGACCGGCGCGATCAACCAGACCAACGGGGTGCGGAACGGACGCGCACGGTTGGGATCGCGAACGCGCAGCACCAGCACCGCAATCGACACCATGAGGAACGCAAACAGCGTACCCGAATTTGAAATGTCCGCCAGTTGGCCCACAGGCAGCAATGCCGCCGCGATCGCCACGAAGAAACCGGTGATCAGCGTGACGATGTGCGGCGTCTTCCACTTGGGATGCACGGTTGCCAGCTTTTCCGGGAGCAGGCCGTCACGCGCCATGACGAAGAAGATGCGGGTTTGTCCGAACAGCATCATCAGGATCACCGACGGCAGTGCGAGGTTGGCCGCCAGGCCGATAAGGTCGCCCGCCCAAGTATAGTTCACCGCGCGCAAAACATGTGCCAGCGCTTCCTTGGAGCAAACAAGCGGCTCCTGACCCTGCGCCGTCAAGGCTGAACACTGCGCCATGAATTCTGGGGTTCCGGGCTGCACGCCCAGCGCGGTCGGCTGCGCGCCAACCGCACCGATCGCACCTGCAGCGACGAGCAGATAGAACACTGTGCAGATCGCCAGACTTCCTATCAGCCCAATCGGCACGTTCCGTTGGGGGTTTTTGGTTTCCTCGGCTGCCGTTGAAACCGCGTCGAAGCCCACATAGGCGAAGAAGATCGAAGCTGCGGCACCGACAACGCCCAGCCCGGTGGTGCCCGCTGGTCCGAACCAGCCATTGGGCGTAAACGGCGCGAAATGCTGCCCTTTGAGCAGCGGCAACGTCAGGATGACGAACATCGTCAGCGCAGCCACCTTGATCGCCACCAGCACCGCATTGACCGTGGCGCTCTCCTTCGTGCCGATCATCAGCAACAGGGTGACCGCCAATGCGACGAAGATGGCAGGCACGTTGATGATACCGTGACTGAAGTCGACACCCGAAAGCGACCAGGCCGGCCCCGCTGACAGGGCTGCTGGCAACTCGAATCCTGTCAGGCTTTTCAATAGCCCCATGAAATACCCGGACCAGCCCACCGAAACGGCGCTTGCGGCAACCGCGTATTCGAGGATCAACGCCCAACCTACCATCCAAGCCAGCAATTCGCCGACTACGGCATATGTGTAGGTGTACGCGGATCCGGAAACCGGCACCATCGAGGCCAGTTCGGAATAGCACAGCGCCGCAACTGCACAGACCGAGCCAGCGATAATGAAGCTCCACATCATGCCCGGACCGGCCTTTTGCGCAGCGGCCGCAGTAAGCACGAAGATACCCGTGCCGATGATCGCACCGACGCCAAGCAATGTTAGTTGAACCGGCCCCAGCGAGCGGTGCAACGACTTCTTCTCGGCCGTCGCAAGAATGGCGTCGAGCGGTTTGACGCGACCAAACATTCAGGTCTCCCCATGAGCCGGGGCGTCTGCAGACCCTGACGGTTGCCCCGGAAACCAGATCATGGGCGGCGAAGCTAACGGGACGAGCCTCACAAGCAAGGGCTTTTTCCCCAACCTTGCGCGGTTTCGCCAAGCGTCTAGAGAGTTGCTCCCATGTCCACGACGTTCCAGCTCGACACCGCGACCAGCCGCGCCCACCCCACGCCGGCACCGATGAAACGCCTGACCGTGCCCGCGATCCGCCAGCGCAAGGTAGGCGGGACGACCGCCGAGCCGATCGTGATGCTCACCGCCTACACCGCGCGGCAGGCGCAGCTGCTCGACGCGCACTGCGACATCCTGCTGGTGGGGGATTCGCTCGGCCAGGTGATCTACGGGCTGCCCTCGAGCGTACCGGTCACGCTCGAAATGATGGCGGCGCACGGCGCAGCGGTGGTGCGCGGGTCGTACCACTCGGTGGTGATCGTCGACATGCCGTTCGGCGCTTATGAGGCCTCGCCGCAGGCCGCGTTCGAGGCGGCGGCGCGATTGCTCAAGGACACCGGCTGCGCGGGCGTGAAGCTCGAGGGCGGCGAAGCGATGGCCGAGACGGTCGCCTTCCTCACCCGGCGCGGCATCCCGGTCATGGGCCACGTCGGCCTCACCCCGCAGGCGGTCAACGTGCTCGGAGGCTACAACGCCCGCGGGCGCAGCGACGCCGAAGCCGACAAGATCGTGTCCGACGCGCGCGCGCTGGCCGAAGCGGGCGCCTTCGCCATTGTCGTCGAAGGCGTGGTCGAGCCGATCGCCATCGCGGTGCAGCAGGCGGTGCCCTGCCCGGTCATCGGTATCGGCGGCTCGGCGAAGTGCGACGGGCAGGTGCTGGTGACCGAGGACATGCTCGGCATGTTCGAACGCGTGCCGCGCTTCGTGAAGCGCTACGAGGAGATCGCCGACACGATCACCGGCGCGGTAGAGCGCTACGCCGCCGAAGTGCGCCACCGCAGCTTCCCCGGCGCCGAACATACCTATCAGCCGAAGAAATAGCCGCCATCGCAGCCGCACGGAATCATCAAAGCGCATCTTCCCGAGGAATCCCAGCTTGCTCCGCCACTATTACGGGTCGCTGATCTTCACGCTCGCCTGCCTCGTGGCGGCGGTCGCCTATGGCTGGAGCGAAACCGGAACGGCCGCGGGTACGCTGTCGCTGGTGTGGATCGTGCTCGTGCTGTCGGTGCTCGAGGTGTCGCTGTCGTTCGACAACGCGGTGGTCAACGCCGCGGTGCTCGAGGACATGGACGAGGCCTGGCAGCAGCGTTTCCTCACCTGGGGCATGGTGATTGCGGTATTCGGCATGCGCATCGTGTTCCCGCTCGCCATCGTCGCGATCGCGGCGGGGCTTGGCCCGGTCGAGGCGTTCCGGCTCTCGCTCGGGCAGCCTCAGGAATACGAGCGGATCGTCAGCGGCGCACATGTGGCCATTGCCGGATTCGGCGGAGCGTTCCTGGCGATGGTTGGGCTCAGCTTCTTCTTCGACGGCGAGAAGGACATCCACTGGATCACCGCGATCGAGCGGGCGCTGGCCAAGATCAGCCACGTCAAGGCTGCCGAGATCGGCCTGCTGCTGCTTTCGCTCTACGGCATGTCACAGTTGCTTCCCCAAGGTGAAGCGCTGACATTCCTTGTCGCGGGCATACTCGGCATCGTCGCCTTCATATCGGTCGAGGCGATCAGCACGGTGCTCGAACTGCGCGATCAGGCGCGCCAGATCGCCGGAGCGGCGGTTCGATCGGGACTTGGCGGGTTCCTCTACCTCAACGTGCTCGACGCCTCGTTCAGCTTCGACGGCGTGATCGGCGCCTTCGCTCTGTCGAACAACATGGTGGTGATCGCGCTCGGCCTGTCGATCGGCGCGATGTTCGTGCGCTCGATGACGATCATGCTGGTGTGCAAGGGGACACTCGCCGAATACCGCTACCTCGAGCACGGCGCCTTCTGGGCAATCATTGCGCTCGGCGGTATCATGCTCGCCTCGGCGCGCTGGGAAATCCCCGAGACCGTGACGGGACTGATCGGCGCCGTGCTGATCGTGCTCTCGCTGTGGTGGTCGATACGCCACAACAGGCGCTCAGCCGCGCAAGGCGACGAGGCGCCGCCAGCCGGAAAGTGACGCCCTCGCGCGGGGTCAGCCAGCCGTCTTCCCGGCAAGGCTGGGTTTTGGCGCGGGGGTTCCGGAAAAGCGCGGCGCGGGACCCGGCATGACCATGCCGCCGTCCTCGACGAACGTCCCGCGCGCGACGTTGTGCGGATGCGCTGGAGCTTCGGTCAGGCTCAGCACGGGGGCGAAGCAGATGTCGGTGCCGTCCATGATCGCGCACCATTCGTCGCGCGTCCTGGTCAGGAACAGGGCGGCGATCTTGTCCTTGAGCGCGGGCCACTTCGACTGGTCCATCTGCGGCGCGAAATCGGGATCATCCTTGAGCCCGCTGCGCTCCATCAGCAGCGCGTAGAACTGCGGCTCGATCGATCCGATCGAAATCCACCTGCCGTCGGCGGTTTCGTAGGTGTCGTAGAAGTGCGCGCCCGAATCGAGCATGTTCACGCCGCGCTCGTCCTTCCACACCCCGTTACCGAGGAAGCTGAAGGTCATCGCCGAAAGGATTGCCGCGCCGTCGACCATCGCGCAATCGACCACCTGGCCCTTGCCGGTGGTCCTGGCATTGAGCACGGCAGAAACGACGCCGAACGCCATCATCATGCCGCCGCCGCCGAAATCGCCCACCGCGTTGACCGGGAAGGTCGGCTTCTCGTCCTTGCGGCCATAGCTGTGCAGCGCGCCCGACAAGGCGATGTAGTTGATGTCGTGCCCGGCGAGCGGGGCCATCGGGCCGTCCTGCCCCCAGCCCGTCATCCGCCCGTAGACGAGCTTCGGGTTATCGGCGAGCAGCACGTCGGGTCCGAGCCCCAGGCGCTCCATCACGCCAGGCCGGAAGCCCTCAACGATGGCGTCGGCGGCTTTCACCATCTCGCGAATCTCGGCAATAGCCGCAGGGTCCTTCATGTCGAAGGAGACGCGTTCACGGTTGCGATTGAGGATATCGCGATTGGGGCGGTCCGCCGCGCCGGGGCGTTCGATGCGGATCAACCGCGCGCCGTGGTCGGCCAGCATCATGCATGCGAAGGGGCCGGGTCCGATCCCGGCGAATTCGATGACGGTCAGACCTTCCAGAACCCCGGCCATTTGGCGCCTCCCAACGGTTTAATCGATCGATTGAACCGCGTCCTAGCCGTGCCTTGCCGGCGAAGTCGAGCGCTTATTTGGACCCTGCCGACGCCAACCGCGCCTGCCGCGCGAGTTCACCGGCCAGCGGGCCACGATCGCCAGAGCGCTGGAGTGCGTCGGCGAGCGCCTGCGCGGCGAGCGGGCTCGCGGGCTGGTCGCTGTAGGCTAGCCTGGCATAGTCCAGAGCGCGGGGCTGGTCGCCCTCGCCCAACGCCACAACCGCGCGCTGGGCCAGCGACAGCGGCCCGCCCTGCCCGCGCTGCGCCAAGGCGTCAAGCAGCCGGGCGGCATCCTCCCAGCGCCCGTTGCGACCCGTGCCCGCGGCGAGCAGACGCATCGCCGTAAGGTCGCCCGGCGCGCCTTCGAGATAGGCCTGTGCCGCCGCTTCGGCCGCACCGTCCTGGCCGGATGCGCGCAGGGCGCTCACCAGGCGTTCGAGCATGAGCGGCCCACGGCGGATCGTCATCGCCGTGCGGTAGTCGGCCGCCGCGCCCCGCGAATCGCCCGATGCCATCCTGACGTCGCCGACCAGCGCCTGTGCGTCCGACGATCCCGGATTGGCGTCGCGCAACAGCATGGCTGCCTTGAGCGCGCGCGCGCTGTCCCCTTCGGCCAGCAGCGAGCGGATGAAGGGAACCGCATTGTCCGCGACATAGGGCGCATCGGCATAGCGCACTGCCAGCACGCCGAGCGGCTGGTGAACGGTCATTGGCGCGAACGGCGTCTGAACCGCGCGCGCCACGCGGTCGAGCAGGGGAGCGGCCCGTACCCGCTCGCCGCGTTCCTCCAGAGCCTGCGCGACAAGCTGGGTCAGGTAGGGCGATGCCCCTTCGCGCACCGCGTCCGAACCGAACTGGTCAAGCAACTTCTCCCATTCGCCGTCGCGCGCCCGGGCCCGCGCGAGCAATTCGCGCGCGCGCAGGTTGTCAGGCTGCATGCGTACCAGCCGGTCGAGGTATTCGATCGCCAGGTTGATGTTTCCGGCGCGGAACTCGAGCACACCGTTGAGCAGGATCGCGCCCGCGCTGTCGCGCAGCTTGGTGCCCGTCTTGAGCATGAGCCGGCGGGCCAGTTCGGTCTCGCCGGCGCGCGCCGCGAGCACGGCCTGCAGATAGAAGCCGCGCGCGTTGTCCGGATCGGCCGCCATCAGCGCGCGAACCGCGGCGAGCATGTCACGATAACGTCCGGCATCGCCCAGCGTCGCGGCATATTCGGCGAGCAGGCCGGTATCGGCGGGCGCGTAGCGCAGCCCCTGCTCGAACAGCGCGAGCGCCGGCACCAGCCCCTCGCGCTCGCGCACCATCTGCCCCAGAACGAGCAATGCCTGCGGTTCCTGCGGGCCGAGCTGGACCGCGCGTTTCGCGGCGTCGAAGGCTTGCGCCTGTTCACCGCCGAGGAAGCGCAGCCGGGCGATATCAGTCCACAGCAAGGGATCGCCGGCCTCGACGCGAAGCGACTGGTCGTAGGCGTGGCCTGCGTCGGGCAGGTTGCCCTGCGCCACCAGCAACTCGCCGCGCGAGCGCCAGCCGAGCGCCTCGCTGCCTGGCGCAAAGCTGCCATTGCCGAGCACCTCCTGCGCGCCGCGCAGGTCCTGCTGCGCCAGCAGGGCCTGCCCGAGCCATGCGCGCACCGCGTCCATCGGCACGCCGCCGCGCACCGCCTCGCGCAAGGGGACTTCGGCGGCGATGCCGTCACCGCGCGCCAGCGCCGCCTGGGCCCGTGCAATCGCCG
>JAJXVK010000121.1 GCA_021782155.1 Pseudomonadota bacterium | reverse complement strand
GGTGCCCGCGGTCGCGCCGACGCAGGCGGCCGGGCTGGTGCCCGTCTCCGACGAGGCCAAGTCGAAACTGGAAGCCAAGGTCGATTCCTTCGTCGCCGACCTCGTCGCGCAGGACGCGGCAAGCCCCGAGTTCGGCAAGCGAGTAGACCAGTTGACCAACATGGGGCGCAAGGAGATCGCGGCGGCGGCGGGGATGTCGAACCGTTTCCTCGACCGCCCGGTGCGCGCGATGGACAAGGACACCGGCGTCGGCGCCAACCTTGCCGAGCTGCGCCGCACGGTCGAGGACCTCGACCCGGGCAAGAGCGGCAAGCTTTCGACCGGCCGCAGGATCCTGGGCATCATCCCCTTCGGCGGTTCGATGAAGCGCTATTTCTCCAGCTACCAGTCGGCGCAGGGACACATCCAGTCGATCCTCACGCACCTCGGCTCGGGCAAGGACGAGCTGCTGATGGACAACGCCGCGATCGACGTCGAACGGCAGAAGCTGTGGGAAGCGATGGGCAACCTTGAACAGATGATCCACATCTCCAAGGTGCTCGACCAGCGGCTGGAAGACGCCGCCGCCGACCTCGACCACTCCGATCCGGCCAAGGCCAAGGCGATCCGCGAGCAGGCGCTGTTCTACACCCGCCAGCGCACGCAGGACCTGCTGACGCAGATGGCGGTGAGCGTGCAGGGCTACCTCGCGCTCGACCTCGTCAAGAAGAACAACGTCGAGCTGGTCAAGGGCGTCGACCGGGCCAGCACCACCACCGTCGCCGCACTGCGTACCGCGGTCACCGTGGCGCAGGCGATGACCAACCAGCGGCTCGTGCTGCAGCAGATCACCGCGCTCAACTCCACGACTGCCGGCATCATCGATTCGACCGGCAAGCTGCTGCGCGAGCAGACCGGCAAGATCCACGAGCAGGCCGCGTCGAGCACGATCCCGCTGGAGACGCTCCAGCGGGCGTTCCAGAACATCTACGACACGATGGACGCGGTCGATGCATTCAAGATCAAGGCGCTCGATTCGATGAAGCAGACGGTCGACACCCTGTCGACCGAAGTCGAGAAGTCGCGCGGCTACATCGCGCGCGCGGAAGGCGCGGCACAGGCCAAGCAGCTTGCCGGCACCGAAGGCCCCTCGCTGCTGAGCCTGGAGGGCTGACGCGAGCGCGATGGCGGGCGAAGCGCAGCAGCACCAGCGGATCATGGCCGCGGCGAGCCAGTCGCTCGCGCGCAACCGCGCGGGCGGACGGCGCTCGATCGGGCGGCGCTCGGCCGAGCTCAAACAGCGGCACTACGCGAAGAAGATCGCGCGCGTGGCGATGGCGATCGGCGCGATCCTGTTCGCGGCGATGGTCGCCGGGCTGGTCATCGACGGGATCGGATTCACCGGCCTTGTCGTGACGTTCTTCGCGATCGTCTTCGCGACCCTGTTTTTCGGCCGCTACCCGCGCATGAAGGTTCCCGACCTTGCCAAGCTCAACACCGGCGACGTGCGCACGATGGTCGGACGCACCGAGCTGTGGCTCGAGGCGCAACGCCCGGCGCTACCTTCCCCGGCGGTGCAGCTGGTCGACCAGATCGGCGTGCAGCTCGACGGGCTGGGCGTCCAGCTCGAAGGTATCGATCCCGCCGAACCCGCAGCGCAGGAAATTCGCAAGCTGGTGGGAGAGCACCTGCCGGGCATGGTCCAATCATACCGCCGCATCCCCGCGCACCTGCGCAAGGAGGAACGCGGCGGCCGCACCGCCGACCAGCAGCTGACCGACGGGCTGGGCAAGATCAGCCGCGAAATCGACGAAGTGACCCGCCAACTCGCCGCGGGCGACCTTGATGCGCTGGCGGTGCAGGGCCGCTACCTCGACTACAAGTACGGCGACGGCCTCACCGAGAGCGATCCGGCCAGGGTCCTGCCCGCGCCGGGCGAGGGCGCGGCCTGATGCGCGTCGCCATCCCGCACACGCTCGGCCGCGAGGAAGTCCGCCGCCGCCTTCGCGCCCGCTCGGGCGAAGTCGCCGGCTTCATTCCCGGCGGGCTCGCCACGGTCACCACCGACTGGCCGGACGAGGACCGCATGCACATGGGCCTTTCCGCGATGGGTCACACCGTCAACGCGCATGTCGATGTCGAGGACGCCGCGATGGTGATCACGCTGGACCTGCCTGATTCGCTCTCGTTCGTGCGCGGCATGGTCGAGGCGGCGGTGCGCGAGAAGGGCACCAAGCTGTTGCGATAGCGCGCTCAGAGGTCGCGGCGGTCCAGTTCGAGCAGTTCACGCGGCAGGCGCAGCGTCTTGGCGACCAGCCGCGTCTCGAGCAGCAGGTAGACCAGCGCGACCATGAGCAGCGCGATGGCGATGAAGAAGAATATTCCCACCGGCACCTCGACGTCGAGCTTGCGCAGCTGGCCGACGAACAGCGTACCCACCGTCACGCCGATGGCGAGGCCACTGATCACCAGCATCAGCAGCGCGCGGCCGATCAGCTGGATGCGCCGGTCGACATAGCGGATCTCGACCACCACCGCGTCGTGCGCGGCGCCCGATGTCTCGCCGTAGAGCCGTTGCAGGTTGCGGCTCCGGTCGACGATCCGTCCCAGTCGCGTGGTCAGGATGTTCATGATGTTGCCGATCGCCACCAGCATGAACACCGGCGCGAGCGCGAGCTGGATGGTGTGCGCGATCATGCCGGGCGAACTATCACGCACAGCGCGTCGTCGTCGAATTCGAGCGCTTCGATCGACGGCGCGCTTGCGCATTCACCGGGCCGCACGCGCTCGCCGTGGAGCCGCACCGCGCCTTCGCGCGGAATCACCAGCAGCGGCGTGTCGTATTCGGCGCGCAATGCGTCGCCCGGATCGCCATCAACGCGGTGTGCGGTAAAGTAGCGCCCACGCGCCAGCTCGACCGTGCCGCGATCAGGGATGTGCCGCCGCAGCGCCGTCTCGTGCGGCTCACCCCGCGCCACGGCCATGCCGGCATCGAGGTGCAGCTCGCGCGGGCGGCCATAGTCGTAGAGGCGATAGGTGATGTCGCTGTTCTGCTGGATCTCGATCAGGCTCAGCCCGCCGCCTATCGCGTGGACGGTGCCGGCGGGAATGTAGAAGAAGTCCCCCGCCTTGGCCGGATGCCAGGCGAGCAGGTCCTCGATGCTGCCGTCGAGCGCGGCGGCGCGCATCGTTGCGGCGTCGACCGTGTCGCCGAAGCCCACGGCAAGCTTGGCGCCCGGATCGGCGTCGATGATCAGCCAGCATTCCTCCTTGCCGCTGTCGGTCTCGCCCGCCGCCAGCGCCTGCGCGTCGTCGGGATGGACCTGGACCGAGAGCTTCTCCGAGGTGAAGATGTACTTGACCAGCAGGTTCGGCAGCTCTGCGGGCGGTTCGAACCAGATCTCGCCGATGCGCTTGCCCGGCGGGGCGGCGAAGGGCGCGGGAAGGTGCTCGCGGCCCCAGACCTTCTCGACCTCGCGGACGGGAAGCACGCTCACTGGTTGGCCGCTCCCGAAAGCTTGCCGACCTGCTGCGCGCCTTCGTGCGTGCAGACCAGCACCTCGTCGCCATCGACCACCACGATCAGGTTCCGCGCACCGATCACCGAAACGCGCGGGCCATCGGTTTCCACCAGCACGTTCGCGCAGTCGCGCAGTTCCACGCGACCCTTCGTCGAATTGCCCGCCGCGTCATGAGGAAGCGCCTCGTGCAGCGCCTGCCAGTTGCCGATGTCGGACCAGGCCATCGCTGCCGGCACCATCGCCGCGCGCGAGGTGCTCTCCATGACCGCGTAGTCGACCGATTCGCTCTCGACTGCGGCAAAGGCCGCCGCGTCGGGGTGGAAGCGCCGTCCGTCCTCGCGCCCGGCTTCGACCGCCTTGCGCACGGCTGCGGCGATCGCGGGCCGGTACGCGGCGAGCTCCTGGAGGAACGTGCCTGCCCGGAAGGCGAAGATGCCGCCGTTCCACGAATAGCCGCCGTCGGCGAGGAACTGCATCGCGCGCTCGAGGTCGGGCTTTTCGACGAAGCTTTCGACCTGCCAGCCGCCGGTTCCCTCGATCGCCGCGCCGCGCTTCACATAGCCGAAGCCGGTTTCGGGCGCCGACGGGCTGATGCCGAAGGCGACCAGCCAGCCCTGCGCGGCAAGGCCCGCCGCCTCGCGCGCTGCGGCCTGGAAGGCGGCGACGTCGCCGATGTGGTGGTCGCTCGGGCAGACCAGCATCACCGTGTCCTCGGGCAGCCGCAGCGCGGCGAGCGCGATCGCGGCGGCGGTGTTCTTCGCTTCGGGCTCGACAATGATCCTGGCCTCGCCCGCGCCGAGCTGTTCCTCGACATGGCCGAGGTGCGCGGTGCCGGTCACCACCAGCGGCGGAGCGAAGCCGGCGGAGAGCGGACATCGCGCGATCGTCGCCTCGAACAGTGTGGAATCGCCGACGAGGGGCAGGAACGGTTTGGGCTTGATCTTGCGCGAACGGGGCCAGAGCCGCGTGCCGCTGCCGCCGCACAGAATGACCGGGGTGATGGGATTCATCGGTATGTTCGGGTCCG
Source organism: Pseudomonadota bacterium (assembly GCA_021782155.1). Taxonomy (GTDB): domain Bacteria; phylum Pseudomonadota; class Alphaproteobacteria; order Sphingomonadales; family Sphingomonadaceae; genus Novosphingobium. Next base: position 4,531 of record JAJXVK010000121.1, on the reverse strand, counting down.
CTCGTTAGATTCTGGCCGCGCAAGGCCCCACCGTCCGGCTTGTGATGCCGAATCCGGTCGCGCTGCGAGCCCCGCCATAGGCGATCGCATGACTTTAGCCCAGCCCATCAGGAACGGGCGAAAGTCCGGTCTCAAGGCCTGAACCAGCGCTGTTCCCATCCGTACACCGACTGGATCGGCTGGCCGTTCTGGTCGAGCGCGGGGCGGAAACGGAAGCGCTGCATCGCGAGCTCGCAGGTGATCCGGTCCGCCTCGTCATCGCCGCTCGGCCGATGGACGCGGCAGGCCCTGACCGATCCGTCGGTCCCAACGGTCAGCGCGACGACCACGCTCTTGCCGATGCGGTCATCGCGTCCCGCCGCGGGGTAGTCGCGCGCCGAGGTGATGTCGCCCGCGATCTTGACCGCCTTGGTGGCGACAAAGCGACCGCCCGCCCCGTTGCCGCTGCCCCCGCTGCCCGTGCCGTCGCCCTCGCCGCCTCCGCCGGTGCCCTGCCCCGCCTGCGCCGCGCCGGAGCGTGCTTCGTCGCCGGTCGACGACACTGGAGCGGCGGTGTCCCTGGGCCGCGGAATCCGCGTCAGGGGTGCCGAGACTGCCTTGGCCCGTGCGGTTGGTGCGGCGGCGGCCGCCTTGCCTTCCGCCTCGCGGGTGGTCGCCTCGGGCGCGGGCGGCGGCGGGGGCGGAGGCGGCAGCGGTATGTTGAAGGCGGTCACCACCCGCTCGAGCCCGGTCTCTTCGAGCGTCGCCGACACTCCCCCAAGCCCGTGGATGATCGCCAACACGAGCCCGGCATGGATCAGCAGGATCACCGCGACGATTGCCGCCTTCGCGCGCCGGGACAGCCGCGGCGCGTCGACGTATCGCGTCCCGGTCGTCGATTCGATTTCAGTCATGTCGGTCCAAACGCCTGCGACTCGCCCCTTTCGCGCGAAATGTGCCCGCCTGCACGGCGATTGCTGCCGGTTTTGCGACAGACCGAAATTTTGCGCCACCTAGCATTGCTGTACCCTAGCGCATCCGTCGATGCGGGACACAAGGGGAATCGGCGGAGTCCGGCGCGGTGCCGGGCGGGGATCGACGATGCGCATTCTGGTTGTTGAAGACGAACCATTGCTGGCCATGCTGCTGGAGGATGACCTGGCAGAGCTCGGCCATGAAGCGGGCGGGTCGGCCGCCACGGTCGAGCAGGCGATGGGCATGCTTGACGCATCGAGCTATGACGCGGCGCTGCTCGACTACAGTCTGTCTGAGAATACCACGTCCGCCCCGGTGGCCGAACGGCTGAAGCGCGAGGGCAAGCCGTTCTGCTACCTTTCCGGCCATACCTCGATCGGTTCCGGCGACCATGCGCCCGAAGCCCCGCTGCTGACCAAGCCGGTCAGCCTTGCCGCGCTGCGCGGCGCGCTCGATTCGATGGTATCGCGCCCCGCCGATTGAGGCCAGGCGGTCAGTCCACCGGGCCAAGCAGGCTGTCGTGCCGCACCAGGCTGTACAGCTTGACCCCGAGCGCCCGCGCTTGCTCGGCCGCGAGGGTCGAGGCGGCGGAGATCGTCGCCAGTACTGGGCAGCCGGCGATCACCGTCTTCTGCACCAGTTCGAACGAGCAGCGCGCGCTCAGAAGGATGAAGCCCTCGGCCGGCGAAACGCCGCGCCGCGCGAGCGTGCCGATCAGCTTGTCGAGCGCGTTGTGCCGCCCCACGTCCTCGCGCACCGCCACGATGGTTCCGCGCGGATCGCAGAACGCGGCGGCATGCGCCGCCCCGGTCGCGCGGCCCAGCGGCTGGTGATCGCGCAACGCGGCGGACGCAGCGAAGATCGCGGCTTCGGATACGTCGAGCCGCGCGGTGACAGGCGCGAGCGGCCTCAGCACCTGTTCGAGGCTCTCGATCCCGCATAGCCCGCAGCTGCCTTCGGAGAGCCGCAGCCGCGCGCGCGCGAGCAGCGGCGCGGCGCTTCCTCCTGATACGATGAGCCGCAGCATCCAGCCGCCGTTCGCAACCGGCTGGGGATCGACCGAGACCAGTTCTGCAGCGTCGGCGATGATCTGTTCGGACAGCAGGAATCCCGTCGCATAGTCGGTGAGGTCGGCGGGCGTCGCCATCATCACCGCATAGCCGATGCCGTTGATCTCGATCGCCACCGGCGCCTCGACGATCAGCGGGCGCTCGATCTCGCGGGGCCCGCGACCGTCTGCGAAATGCTCGCGGAAGTGACTGTCGGAAAAGCCGTTACCCGGCATCGGGAGCCTGGACGGCGCCGAGCTTCTCCATCGCCGCACGTGCCAGGGGCGACAGTCCGGCAAGGCCGGTTTCGAACAGCCGCACGCGCATCGCGGGCGTCCAGAAGCTGGCGATGTGCTTGGCAACGGCAGCCGCCGGATCGGGCTCGTGCCCCATGTTCGCGGCGATTTGGTTGGCCATGTAGGTCAGCCGCTCGGGCGTGGTCGCGCTCATTCGGCTGGCTCCATCTCGCCCGCGCCCTCGATCCGGCGCGAACGCCGGGCCTGCGCCGAATAGTCTTCCTGCCAGTCGCTGGGGCCGTTGGAGGGCATGACCTGCACTGCGGTGACCTTGTATTCGGGACAGTTCGTCGCCCAATCCGAATAGTCGGTGGTCACGACGTTGGCCTGCGTCGCGGGGTGGTGGAAGGTGGTATAGACCACGCCCGGCGCCACCCGGTCGGTAACCAGCGCACGCAGCGTCGTCTCGCCCGATCTGCTGGCGAGGCGTACCCAATCGCCCGACTTGAGCCCGCGGTTCTCCGCGTCCGAGGGATGGATCTCGAGCAGGTCCTCCTCGTGCCACACAGAGTTCTCGGTGCGCCGCGTCTGCGCGCCGACGTTGTACTGGCTGAGGATGCGACCCGTCGTCAGCAGCAGCGGGAAACGCGGGCCGGTGCGTTCGTCGGTCGGCACGTAGTCGGTGACCACGAACTTGCCCTTGCCGCGCACGAAGCCGTCGACGTGCATGATCGGCGAGCCGTCGGGATGCGCCTGGTTGACCGGCCATTGCAGTGAACCTTCGGCCTCGAGCCGCTCCCACGTGACCCCAGCGAAGGTCGGCGTGAGCCGCGCGATCTCGGCGAGGATCTGGCTGGCGTGGGTGTAATTCCAGTCAAGCCCCAGCGCCCGGGCAAGCTCCTGCGTGACCTCCCAGTCCTCGTAGCCGCCCGCCGGCTCCATCACCTTGCGCACCGGCTGGATGCGGCGCTCGGCATTGGTGAAGGTGCCGTTCTTTTCCAGGAAGGTGGAGCCCGGCAGGAACACGTGCGCGTAGTTCGCGGTCTCGTTCAGGAACAGGTCGTGGACGATCACGCATTCCATCGCCGCGAGCCCCGCGGCGACGTGCTTGGTGTCGGGGTCGGACTGGAGGATGTCCTCGCCCTGGATGTAGATCGCCTTGAACTGCCCGTCGGTCGCGGCATCGAGCATGTTGTTGATACGCATGCCCGGCTCGGAATCGAGCGTGACGCCCCAGTCAGCCTCGAACAGCGAGCGCACCGCGCCGTCGGAAATGTGGCGATAGCCCGAAAGCTCGTGCGGGAACGAGCCCATGTCGCAGGCGCCCTGCACGTTGTTCTGGCCCCGCAGCGGGTTCACGCCCACGCCTTCGCGACCGATGTTGCCGGTCGCCATCGCGAGGTTGGCGATCGCCATCACGGTCGAGGAACCCTGCGAGTGCTCGGTCACGCCGAGGCCGTAGTAGATGGCTCCGTTGCCGCCCGTCGCATAGAGCCGCGCCGCGCCGCGCAGCGTCTCGGCCGCAACGCCGGTGACGGGTTCGAGGAACTCGGGGCTGTTGCGTTCCTGCCCGACGAATTCGGCCCACTGGCGGTATTCGTCCCAATCACAGCGTTCGCGGATGAAGGCTTCGTTGGCGAGCCCCTCGGTCACGATCACGTGCGCCATCGCGGTCAGCACCGCGACGTTGGTGCCCGGACGCAGCGGCAGGTGATAGTCCGCTGCGATGTGCGGGCTGCGCACCAGGTCGGTGCGGCGCGGGTCGATCACGATCAGCCTGGCGCCCTGGCGCAGGCGCTTCTTCATGCGGCTGCCGAACACCGGGTGCGCATCGGTCGGGTTGGCGCCGATCACCAGGATCACGTCGGAGAACTCGACGCTGTCGAAGTCCTGCGTGCCCGCGCTGGTGCCGAAGGTGGTCTTCAGGCCGTAGCCGGTGGGCGAGTGGCACACCCGCGCGCAGGTATCGACGTTGTTGTTGCCGAAGCCCGCGCGCACCAGCTTCTGGACGAGGAAGGTCTCCTCGTTGGTACAGCGGCTGGAGGTAATGCCACCCAGCGCATTGCGCCCGTTCTTGGCGGAAATGCGCTTCAGCTCGTTCGCGGCGTGCGCCAACGCCACGTCCCACGAAACCTCGCGCCACGGCTGGTCGATCGACTCGCGGATCATCGGCGTGGTGATGCGGTCCTTGTGGGTGGCATAGCCCCAGGCGAAGCGGCCCTTGACGCAGGAATGGCCCTCGTTGGCGCCGCCGTCCTTGTAGGGAACCATGCGCACCACTTGGTCGCCCTG
>JAJXVK010000120.1 GCA_021782155.1 Pseudomonadota bacterium | reverse complement strand
CAATACCGCGCCGCGCACATCAACCAGACGCTGAGCGGGCTGGCGATCGGCTCCTGATGGCGACGCGGATACTCCCCCCTGCGGTTCCCGAAGGCGCGCGTGTTGCCGAGCTCGAGGACCGCATCCGCCGCCTCGAGAAGATCAACGCCGCGCTGATCGACCGGGTCGAGCGGTCGAGCGACCTGCAGGGCAGCGCCTTCTCGATGTTCGAGACGGCGATCTCGCTCGAAGCCATGGTGCGCGATCGCACCGCCGAGCTCGAGGAGGCTCTCGCCAGCCTCAACGCGGCCAATGCGGACCTCGCCAAGGCGCACGACGCGGCGGACGCGGCCCGGATGCGCCTGCGCGACGCGATCGAATCGCTGTCCAACGGCTTCGCGCTGTTCGACGCCGAGGACCGCCTCGTCATGTGCAACGAGGCCTATCTCGGCTTCTGGCCCGAGCTCGCCGAATGGTCGGGCGATGCGCCGAGCTTCGGCGACATCGCACAGAGCGTGGCGCGCAACCGTCGCGTGGTCGGCGCGCTGCGCTCGCCCGAAAAGTGGGTGGCGGAACGCATCGCGCGCCATGAGGTTGCCAAAGGCGTCCACGTCCAGGCGCTGACCGACGGCCGCTGGGTGCAGATCAGCGAGATCCGCACCTCCGAGGGCGGCACCGTCGGGATCTACACCGACATCACCGAGGTCAAGGCCGAGGATGCCCGCGAACGCGCACGCGAGCTCGCCGAGAAGAGCATGATCCTCCAGACGACACTCGACACGATCCGGCTGGGCGTGGCGGTGTACGACGCGCACCGGCGGCTTATCGCCTCGAACGGGCCGCTGCTGCCCACCATCGGGCTTCCCGACAGCGGACTGCCGCTGGTCGAGACGCATTCGGGCATGCTGGAAACATGCGAGCGCGTGAACGGCCCGTTTGGTCCCGACCAGCCGCTCGACTGGCTCGAATCCGGCGCCGGGGAAGTCGTCGCGCTGCGCCGCCAGAACAGCGGGAGGATCATCGAGGTGCGTCGCGCGCCGATGCCGGGTGGCGGCATGGTGATGACCTTCGAGGATGTGACCGAGCGGCATCAGGCGGCCGAAGCGCTCGAGCGCCGGGTTGCCGAGCGCACGACCGAACTGGAAGCCGAAGTCGCCGAGCGCCGCGCGGTCGAGGCCGAGCTGATGTCGGCGAAGACCGTGGCCGAGCAGGCCAACCTTTCAAAGACCAGCTTTCTCGCCGCCGCGAGCCATGATCTGCTCCAGCCGCTCAACGCCGCCCGGCTGTTCATCTCGGCGCTCGGCGAGCGGCGGCTTGCGCTGCCCACGCGCGCGCTGGTCCGCCAGACGGCGGTGGCACTCGATTCGGTCGAGGACCTGCTCGAGGCCCTGTTCGAGATTTCGCGGCTCGATTCCGGTGTGATCCAGCCGGACGTGACCACGATACCCCTCGACCAGATCCTGTCCGCGCTGCGCATCGAATTCGCCGCGATCGCGCGCGGCGCCGGGCTGGCGCTGGAGATCCCGGAGACCGGCCTGTGGGTGCGCAGCGACATCCGGATGCTGCGCCGGATCCTGCAGAACTTCCTGTCGAACGCGGTGCGCTACACGCGCCAGGGCAGCGTCACGATCTACGCGAAGATTACGGGCGACGCGGTGGAAATCGGCGTGCGTGACACGGGGCCCGGCATTCCGGCCGACAAGCTCGACACGATCTTCGAGGAATTCCGCCGCCTCGAAGCCAGCGCGAAGGTGCCGGGCAAGGGGCTGGGCCTCGCCATCGTCAAGCGCATCGGCGCGATGCTGGGCCACCAGATCTCGGTGCGCTCGATCCCCGACAAGGGTTCGACCTTCTCGATCCGCGTGCCGCGCGCCGAGGCTTCGGCGGTTCGCGAGGCGGGGCCCGAGCGGCGCAGCCTGTCGCAGAGCGGCTCGGGCCGCGTCCTGATCATCGACAACGACGAAGCGATCCTTGCCGGGATGAAGGCGCTGCTCGAGAACTGGGGCTACACCGTGCTCACCGCCAACGACGGCGGCGACGACGATGCGCGCGCCGCGCTGCGCGAGGGGATCGACCTGATCGTCGCCGACTACCACCTCGACGGAGACCGGCGCGGCGACGTCGAGATTTCGCAGCTGCGGGAGCTGGCGGGGCGTGCGATCCCCGCGGCGGTGATCACCGCCGATCGCGGCGAGGAAGTGAAGGCGCGGATCGCCGCCGAAGGGCTGCCGCTGCTCAACAAGCCGGTGAAGCCGGCGCAATTGCGCGCGCTGTTGCGGACGCTGCTGGCGGATTAGCGGCCGCCAAGAGTTTTCATTGGTCATTGCCGCGAAGGCGGGGATGTCCAATTCTTCCGGAAGTGCAGCCTCAGCCCGTGAAGCCGATCCGGTTCGCGAGGATCACCGCCTGGGTGCGGCTGAACACGTTCAGCTTCTGCAGGATCGCCGAAACGTGCGCCTTGACCGTGGTCATCGAAACGTCGAGCTCGTAGGCGATCTGCTTGTTGAGCTTGCCGTCGACGAGGTGGCGCAGCACCACGCGCTGCTGCGGGGTGAGCGAGTCGATGCGTTCGCGGATCGAGGCTTCCTCGCGCGCGCCTTCGTCGTCGGCCTCGAACACCTCGGGCACGTAGATCTCGCCCGCCATCACATGGCGCAGCGCGTCGATGATGTCGCTGCGCTTCAGCGACTTGGGCACGAAACCGGCCGCGCCGGCGTTGAGCGCGTCGTGGATCGTCACGCGGTCCATCACGCCCGAAACCATCACCACCGGCGTCGCCGGATGGCTCTCGCGCAGTTCCTGCAGCCCCGAAAGGCGGCTGACGTCGGGCATGTTGAGATCGAGCAGCACAAGGTCGATATCGTCCTGCGCCTCGAGGATTTCGCGCGCTTCGGCGAAACTGCCGGCCTCGAGGATGTCGCAACCTTCGAAACTGACCGCGAGCACGCTGCGCAGCCCGTCGCGGACCAGCGAGTGGTCGTCGACGATGAGAACCCGCTCGGGCAGCGGCCCCTGGGAAAGATCGGCGATGGGCGACATGAGGTTCATCTACATTTGCCAGAAAATGGGGCGCGGCGACAAGGGGCCGCCGCGCCCGGGGAGTTGAACGATCAGCGCTTGGGCAGCTTGAACACCCAGAGCATGCCGCCCTGGCTGATTTCCTTGAAGGTCTTGGCAACCTCGCCGCCCCACAGCGGCACCGCGCCGCCCCAGCCCGACATCACGGCGACATACTGTTCGCCGTCCTGTGTCCAGGTGATCGGCGAGCCGACCACGCCCGAGCCGGTGTTGAACTTCCACAGTTCCTGCCCGGTCTTGGCGTCGAAGGCCTTGAGGTAGCCCTCGGGGGTGCCGGTGAAGACGAGATCGCCCGCGGTGGTCAGGACGCCGCCCCACAGCGGGGCCTTGTTCTTGTATTCCCACACGATCTTGCCCGTGGCCGGATCCATCGCGCGCAGCGCGCCGATGTGGTCTTCCGCGATCGGGCGGATGGTGAAGCCCGCACCCAGGTACGCCGCGCCCTTCTTGTAGGCGATCGGTTCGTTCCAGATGTCCATGCCCCAGTCGTTCGACGGGATGTAGAACAGCCCGGTCTGCTTCGAATAGGCCATCGGCATCCAGTTCTTGCCGCCCAGGAAGCTGGGCGAGGAGAACACCGAGGTCCCCTTCTCGCTGCCGTTGGGCGCGCCGGGACGGTTGGCGTCGATGAAGTTGGGACGGCCGGTCTTGAGGTTGATGCCGTTCGCCCAGGTCGTTTCCATCACGAACTTGCTGGCGCTGACCAGCTTGCCGTTGGTGCGGTCGAGCACGTAGAAATAGCCGTTGCGGTCGGCCTTGGCGCCCAGCTTCATCGGCTTGCCATTGACCTTGGCGTCGAACGGAATGAATTCGTTCACGCCGTCGAAGTCCCAGCCGTCGTGCGGGGTGGTCTGGTAGTGCCACACGATCTTGCCGGTGTCCGGGTTAATCGCCAGCGTCGAGCTGGTATAGAGGTTGTCGCCGGGGCGATCGTGGCTGTTCCACGGACCCGGGTTGCCGGTGCCCATGTAGATCAGGTTGGTTTCCGGATCGTAGGTGCCGCCCAGCCAGGTGGCGCCGCCGCCGGTCTTCCACATGTCGCCCGGCCAGCTGGCGTTGGTCTTGCCGGTGATGCCGTTGGGCTGGCCGTTGAGCGTGCCCATGTTGCCTTCGACGGTCGGGCGGGTCCAGATCAGCTCGCCGGTATCGACGTTGCGCGCCTGGATTTCGCCGACGATGCCGAACTCGCCGCCCGAGTTGCCGTAGATCACCATGTCCTTGACGATCAGCGGCGCCGCGGTGGCCGAGTAGCCGGCCTGGTAATCGGCCATCTTCTTGTTCCACACGACCTTGCCGGTCTTGCGGTCGAGCGCGACGAGATGCGCGTCGAGCGTGGCGAAGATGATCTTGTCGCCGTGGATCGCCGCGCCGCGGTTGACCACGTCGCAGCACGGCATGATGCCGTCGGGCAAGCGCGCGTCATATTCCCACAGCTTCTCGCCGGTGTGCGAATCGAAGGCGAACAGGCGCGAATACGAGCCGGTCACGTAGATCACGCCGTCATAGACGAGCGGCTGCGATTCCTGCCCGCGCTGCTTCTCGCCGCCGAGCGAGGCGGCATAGGCCGGCACCAGGTCCTTGACGTTCGAGGTGTTGACCTGGTCGAGCGTGCTGAAGCGCTGGGCCTGCGGGCCCATGCCATAGGTCAGCACGTCGCCGGGCGTGCTCGCGTCGTTCATCAGGTCCGCGCTGGTCGGCCCGTCTTCGGCCGCCACCGGCGCCGAGGTGATTGCCAGGGCAAGCGCTGCCGCGCCCACCATGCCGAATTTCAATGTGCCCTTCATCCTAGCCCTCCTGTTGTGGCTCTGCTTGTTGTGGCTATGACCGCCGTTGCAGCCGTTGCGCACCGGCTTCCCCAGATTGCGATTTCCGAACCTATCCTTCGGGTGAGGTCCCACAATTGGACCTTCGGCCAAGCGAGCGCCCGGCGAGGGCGTCAGGACGCCTGCAGCGCCGGCTGCCAGGTCACGCCGTGCTCGGCGAAGATCTGCGTCAGCCGCCCGCTGGTGGCGAGCTTGGTGACGATCGCATCGATCGCGTCGGCGAGGCTGCGGCTGTCGTCCTTGACCGCGAGGCCGACGTCCCAGCCCGGCGACATGATCGCCTGCAAGGGGCCCTTGCGGCGCTTGACCGCGGGGTTCGCCATGTCCTTCATCGCGGCTTCGACCTGCGCCTTCGTCGCCACCGCGACGTCGGCCTCGTCCTTGCCCACGGCGGCGACCGCGTCGTAACCGGTGTTGAAGTGCTTCACGTCCTCGCGCAGAACGCCGCCGAAGCCGCCGACGAGGTACATGTCGGGAATCGAGCCGATCTCGGCGGCGAGCCTGCGACCCTGGAACTGCGCCGGCGGAACTTCGCAATCGGCCTGCCGGTTGCCGCACACCGCCGCGAAGCCTTCGCGGTAATAGGGCGCGAGCAACACGACCTGGTCGTTGTCGATCTGCAGCTTGCGGTCGAACGGCACGTGCATCATCACGTCGCACTTCTGGAAGCCGAGAAGGCCCCCGCGCCACACCACGTTGCGCAAGTCGTCGGACAGCTCCTCGCCGGCCATGAACTCGACCACGTCGTGCTTGACGCCCAGTTCGCCCGCCAACGCCTCGGCCAGGTCGACGTCGATCCCGCGCAGCTTGCCGCCGTCGCTCCACGACCACGGCCGGTTGTCCTTGTAGACCCCGACGCGCAGAACCCCGAGCGCCCTGACCTTCTCGAGCGGCGCGCCGAACGCGGATTGCGACAGGGCGGAGGCGGCCATCGCCGCCCCGAGCCCGGCGAGCACGTGCCGCCGCGTGGTCACATCAATCGTCCTGGTGGATGGTTTCGAGCCACGAGCGGATGGCCCAGCCGGCCTTCTGGCCCAGGATCGGCCCGAGCGGCGGCATGTAGACCTTGCCGTCGCGCGCGGAGCCGTGCTGGTAGCGGTAGATGAACCACTCGTCGCCGCTGTCGCCGAGCTCGAGATAGCGCAGGTCCGGCGCGATGCCGCCCGAGATCGCCTCGAGCCCGTGGCAGCGCGCGCAGTTCTGGCCGAACGCGGACTCGCCGATCTTGATGGCGGTGGGATTGCCCCGGTAGGGATTGTGCTGGATCCAGGTGTCGTTTCCGCCCGGGATGTCGGGCAGCGCGCTGGTATCGACAGGCTGCGGGGTCACGTTGCCGTGCGCCCAGAGCTGGGTTGCGACCGTCAGGGACAGGGTGAGCGCGGCGGCGCAAAGCGCGCTGCGGCGAAGGTTCACATTCATTGTTCCGGCATCCTCGTTCTTGCGTCTTGTGGCGCCGCGGACCGCCGGCTCCCCTTGCTCAACCCGGTCCGTTGCCGCTCCCGCCGGATTATGGAGAAGTGCGCCCGTGCGGACATTGTACCTTGGTCTTATGGGATTGTGCCCGAAGCGGGATAGTCTGCGGCAATGCAGAGGATTTTCCTGACTGGCGCGCTTGGCGTTGCACTTATGGCCCATGCCGGGGCGGCACGCGCCGAAACCGCTTACGTTTCCAACGAGCGCGGCAACTCGGTGACGGTGATCGATGTCGCCAGCGGCAAGGTCACCGCCACCTGGCCGGTCGGCCAGCGCCCGCGCGGCATCGCTGTCTCGCGCGACGGCAAGTCGGTGTTCGTCGCGGCGGGAATCGACAACGAGGTCGAGGTCTACGACCGTGCGACGGGCAAGCGCACCGCCGTGCTGCCCTCGGGACAGGACCCCGAACAGTTCTATCCCTCGCGCGACGGCAAGCTGCTGTTCGTCGCCAACGAGAACGACGCGGCGACCACCGCGATCGACCTGGCGAGCGGCAAGGTCGCCTGGCAGGTGCCGGTCGGCAAGGAGCCCGAAGGCATCACCGAAAGCCCCGACGGCAAGTGGATGGTAGTGACGAGCGAGGACGATTCGACCATCGCCTGGATCGACCTCGCCACGCGCCAGCCGGTCGCGACGACCGAGACCGAGGCGCGTCCGCGCCACGTCGCGTTCACCCCCGATGGCGGCAAGCAGCTGTGGGTCGCTGCCGAGGCTGCGGGCGTGGTTCAGGTGATCGACCCGGCGACTCGCGCGATCGTCGCCACGCTGGACTTCGCTCCGCCCGGCGTCACGGCCTTCAAGGTCATGCCCTGCGGGATCGAGTTCACGCCCGACGGCAGGACCGCGGTGATCGCCCTCGGCCGGGCGGACAGCATCGCGCTGGTCGACGTCGCGACGCGCAAGGTGAGGGGCTACGTCAAGGTTGGCGGGCGGCCGTGGCACCTCGCCATCGCCCGCGACGGCAACACCGCGCTCGTCGCCAACGGCACCACCAATGACGTGTCGGTGGTCGACCTCGCGGCGATGACGGTGACCGCCACGATTCCCGCCGGCGCCGCGCCGTGGGGCGTGGCGCTGGGCGACTGACCTCCGGGCACGTCTCCTACCAAGGTCTTGCGACCAAGGTACAATTACCCAAAGTCCAATTTCTAGGCGCCCCATGGCGCGCGCATCGTTGCCCTCCAGCCGCACGAGACGGCGGGCTCACTCACAGGGGGATACGATGCTCCGAAGGAAATTGCTGGGCGGCACCGCCGCCATCGTGGTCATGGCCCTGACGGCCCCGGCCGCCTATGCCGGAACCAGCGAAGCGCTGCTCAAGAAGCTGCACGACAAGGGAATCCTCGACGACGCCGAGTACCAGACGCTGCTCCGCGAGGAACAGGCCGAACAGGCCAAGCCCGCGCCCGCCGCGCAGCCGGCACAGGCCGCGTCCGGCGACGGCAACCTGGTCCACGCGACCGACAGCGGGATCGGCCTCGTCGTCGGTCCGGCGACGATCAGGTTCTCGGGCTCGATCAACGGGTTCTACGTGCATGACCGTCCCGACACGCCGAGCGCGACCACCGCGGTCGTCGGCGGGATCGCCAATGTCGGCGGCAACAACACCAGCGCGGTGCGCAACGGCCTGCTGCCCGGCTTCCTCAAGGTCGACGCGACGACAAACCAGGGCGGCTGGGACGTCGGCGCGCATTTCGGCATGTATCCGGGCATCAACAGCGCCGCCTGGGGCGCGCTCGGCGCCAACAACGGCGGCCAGCCGACCGCGCTCGCCACCGCCGGGATCGACTTCCGCCAGACCTACCTGACGCTGGGCCACAAGGGCTTCGGCGAACTCAAGATCGGCCGCGACATCGGGCTGTTCGGTTCGGACGCGATCCTCAACGACATCACGCTGCTCTCCTCGGGCCCGCCGGGAGGCAACGTTGCGCCCGCCAACACCACGCTGGGCCGCATCGGATCGGGCTACATCTACACCGACTTCCAGCCGCAGATCACCTATACCACGCCCAGCTTCAGCGGGCTCCAGGCCTCGGTCGGCGTGTTCCAGCCGCTGCAGTCGCTGACCGCGCCGGCGCAGAGCAACAGCTCGCCCGACTTCCAGGGCAAGATCACCTATGACGGCAAGTGGTCCTCGGTCGCCACGCACCTGTGGGTCTCGGGCATGACGCAGCGCCACAACGCGCTGGTCGGATCGAGCTACACCGGGCGCGGGCTCGACTTCGGCGGCAAGTTCACCGTCGGGCCAGTGGCGCTGACCGGGTATTACTACACCGCCAAGGGGCTGGGTACGACGGTGCTCAACCTGTTCGACACCGACGCCAGCGGCCACCCGCGCGGAAGCCACGGCTACTATGCGCAGGCGCTGGTCTCGGTCGGCAAGCTGGGCATCGGCGGCAGCTATGGCGCGAGCTATCTCGATTTCGCCAACGCCGCCGACGCCGCCGCCAACCCCACGCTGGTGCGCAAGAACTCGAGCTGGGTGGGCCAGCTGCGCTACGGCATGACGAGCTGGGTGACGCTGATCGGCGAATACGTCCACTCGCAGGCCGACGCGCACAACGGCAACAAGGCCCAGAGCGACGCGATCGCGCTGGGCGGCATCCTGTTCTTCTAGGCAGGAGGCCCGCAATGAGGCGGCTGCGGCAACGTGGCCGCCGACTTGTCTGACCGCTCGCCGTCAGGACGCGGTAAGGTTGGCGGGCGAAAAGGGCGCCGGCCGGGGCAAGGGAGAGAAAATGATCATGGGGTGCAGGACTGCCGTCACGGCAAGGACACTTGTTTCGGCGCTGGCGCTGGTCGCGGGCGCGGGCCTCGCCCATGCCGGAGAGACGGGCAGCGCGCCCGCCATCATCGTGACGGGCTACGGATTGTCGGACACGCCGGCGAGCCCGGCGTATGACGTGCAGACGATCGAGCGCGGGCAGATCGCGGTTGCCG
>JAJXVK010000119.1 GCA_021782155.1 Pseudomonadota bacterium | reverse complement strand
CGCCCTTCGGCGTCGGTGTTGATGACCTCGATGGTCTGGCCCGACATGCTGGTCACGACGTCGCCGGGGCGCTGCGCATTGCCGTCGGGCATGTTCTCGACGAGCCCGCACACGCCGATCACGTCGGCCCTGGCCTTGCGCCTGGCCAGCGCCAGCATCGCGCCCGCGACCGCGCCCGCGCCGCCCATGTCCCACTTCATGTCTTCCATGCCCGCCGGCGGCTTCAGGCTGATGCCGCCGGTGTCGAAGGTCACGCCCTTGCCGACGAAGGCGGTGGGCTTGTCCTGCCTGGCGCCCTTCCAGCGCATGGCGAGCAGGCGCGGTTCGCGCACCGAGCCCTGCGCCACGCCGAGCAGCGCGCCCATGCCGAGCCTGGCCATCGCCGCCTTGTCGAGCACGACGATCTCGACGCCGGTGCCCTCGAAGCGCGTCCGGCAGCGTTCGACGAAGCTTTCGGGGTAGATCACGTTGGCCGGTTCGGTGACCAGTTCGCGGGTGAAGGCGACGCCCTCGGCCAGCGCGGCGGCTTCGGCCCAGGCGGCGTCGGTGCCTTCGGGCACGCCGATCGCGGCGATCTCGGCGAGCGTGGGCTTCTGCTCGTCCTTCAGTCTGGTGCGATAGACGTCATGGCGCCAGCCGCGCAGCAGGGCGCCGAGCAGCACCGAAGCCGTGTCGGCGGCCGAAAGGCCCGAACCTGTGAAATCGATGCCCAGTGCGGTCTCGCCCGAGGTCAGGTATTTCGCGGTCAGCGCCGCGCCCGCCTTTTCCATCGCCGCAGCGCGTCCATCGCCCTTGGCTTCGCCGTATCCGGCCAGCGCGGCGCGCGAAAAGCCCTCGCCCTCGCCCGCGAAAGTCTCGAACACCTGGCCGGTCTTGCCGGTGAAACGGGCCGCCGCGGCTGCCTCGCGGATCGCCGCAGGGGTGCCCTCGGGCAGCATGTCCTGCGCGACGAGGCGAGCGACAAGGCGGGGACGGGGCGCGTCTGGGGCGCGGAAAATCACGTTCATCGAAGGCTCCTGCCGGAAAGGTGCAACGCCCTGCCGGAACTGTCGGCGAGGCGCAAATTGTGGGTTTGCAGTTAGGGCGCGGCGGTGCGATAGGCAAGCGCATGAAGCCCGCCGAGCGGCATATCCCGCAAGCCCCAGGCCCTTGCTTGCGACTGCGCCGCCTGCTTGCAGGTACGGCGCTGCTTGTGCTGGCCGCGCTGCTGCCGCGCGTCGCGCTGGCGCAGGACGCACCGGTCGCTCCTGCCGTGACCGACGGCCCGGCGCTCGAGAGCGTGAAGACCCGGCAGGTCCAGTTCACCGCCGACCAGGTCGATTACGACAGCAAGGCCGACACGATCACCGCCAGCGGCAACGTCGTGCTCCACCGCAACGCGCAGTCGGTGCGCGCGGACCGCGTGACCTATGATCGCAAGACCGGGCGGATCGACGCCAACGGCAACATCCGCCTCGTCGACGAGGACGGCAACGTGCTCTACACGGGCCACGTCGAGCTGACCGACGAGCTCAAGGCGGGGATGGTCGACAACCTGCTGCTCGTGCTGCGCGAAGGCGGACGCATGGCGGCGAGCAGCGGCGAGCGCGGCGACGATGGCATGATCGTGCTGCACGGCGCGGCCTACACGGCCTGTTCGGTGCAGGACAATTCGGGCTGTCCGCGCAATCCCAGCTGGCGGATCACCGCGGCCAGGGTCAGGATCGATCCCCAGGACAAGCGCGTCCACTTCAGCGGCGGGGTGTTCCACCTGTTCGGCGTGCCGCTGGTGCCGCTGCCGGTGTTCTCGCTGACCACCGACAACCGCGCCGAAAGCGGTCTTCTTCTGCCCGACTTCCGCCTCTCCGCCTCGAACGGCGTCGAGCTGAGCGACACATGGTACTGGCGGATCGCCAGCAACAAGGACCTCGGGGTCACCGGCTACCTGTTCACCAACGCGCTGCCGATGGTCTCGGCGCAATACCGGCAGCTGACCGGCAAGGGCGCGTTCCAGCTCAACGGCTATGTCACCCAGAGCCGGGTCATCCCGCTGGGCGGAAGCCCGGCCAATTCGCGGCTCGACCTGCGCGGCTATCTCGAAGGCAACGGCCGCTTCCAGTTCGGCGAGAACTGGAGCCTGACCTTCGCCGGACGCATCGCGTCCGACCGCACCTTCCTGCGCCGCTACGACATCAGCCGCGACGACCGGCTGCGCTCGACCGTCAACCTCGAGCGGATCGGCGAGAACAGCTACTTCAGCATCGCCGGCTGGGCGACGCAGACGCTGCGCGTGGGCGACAACCAGGGCATGGTGCCGATCGCGCTGCCGGTGATGGACTGGCGCCGCCGCTTCGTCCCCCCCGGCATCGGCGGCAAGCTTGAGCTCGAGCTCAACACGCTGGCGATCACGCGCAGCAGCGGGCAGGACACCCAGCGCGCCTTCGCCAGGGCGCAGTGGGACCTGCGCACGATCACGGGGCTGGGCCAGCTCGTCACGCTGACCGCGCTGGCGCGCGGCGACGCCTACCACTCGACCCAGAACGCGCTGACCACCAATGCGCTCTACCGGGGCGATTCGGGCTGGCAGGGGCGAGGTATTGCGCTCGCCGCGCTCGACGTGCAGTGGCCGCTGGTCGGCCAGCTGCTCGGCGGCTCGCAGGTGCTGACCCCGCACGTCCAGGTCGTGGCCATGCCGAAAGTGCCCAACCTGTCGATCCCCAACGAGGATTCGCGCGCGGTCGACCTCGAGGACACCAACCTGTTCTCGCTCAACCGCTTCCCCGGCTACGACCGCGTCGAGGACGGCGTGCGCTTCACCTACGGCTTCGACTGGTCGATCGACCGGCCCGGCTGGCGCGCGATGACGACGATCGGGCAGAGCTATCGCCTGACCAGCCAGAACGCGCTGATCCCGGCGGGGACCGGCCTGTCGAACCGCCTGTCGGACATCGTCGGACGCACCGAGCTGCGCTTCAGGGACCTGGTCAAGTTCACCTGGCGCTACCGGCTCGACAAGAGCACCTTCGCGCTGCGCCGCAACGAGGTGGACGCGACGATCGGCAACCACCGCACCTATGTCGAAATCGGCTACCTCAACCTGAACCGCAACATCGACCCCACCTTCGAGGACCTGCAGGACAGCTCGAGCCTCCAGGGCGCGGCGCGCCTGGCGATCGACAAGTACTGGTCGGTGTTCGGTTCGGCAGTTGTGAACCTCACCAAGTCGGCGGCCAACCCCACGCTCAACGGCGACGGATTCCAGATGCTGCGCCACCGGCTCGGCTTCGCCTATACCGACGACTGCCTCGACATCGCCATCACCTGGCGGCGCGACTATGTGACCACCGGCGACGCTTCGCGCGGCAACGTGTTCCAGGTGACGCTCGCGCTGCGCAACATCGGGGTACACTGACGGCAAGCGGGGACACGCCCGCGCGCGCATCTTTCCACGGCGCGGCAAACCGGCTATCGACCGCGCCACTCAGCTTGGGTTAAGCCGTCGGTTGCGAAGGCGAGCCCCATATCTTCGCGCTTTCCGCGTGCCCGGTTCGACAGGATTTTCCGACTGCCATGATGCTTGCCAACCGCTACGCCCTTCCCCTGGTCAAGGGCATGATCGCCGCGGCCGCCGCGCTGGCGCTGCCCGCGGCCGCCCTGGCGCAGAACGCTGACGAGGCCCCCGCCAACGGCGAGCTGAACATTCCCGCCAACGTGCAGATCTTCGGCAAGAACGATCCCAACCACCGCCGGGCGACCGCCAAGGTCAACGGCGAAGTGATCACCGGCACCGACATCGACCAGCGTCTGGCACTGATCGTCGCGGCCAACCAGGGCAAGGTCTCGCCCGACGAGATGGAGCGACTGCGCATGCAAGTGCTGCGCAACCTGATCGACGAGACGCTGCAGATCCAGGAAGCCAAGGCCTCCGACGTCGCGGTAAGCGACGAAGAGGTCGACGAAACCTACAACCGCGTCGCCACGCAGAACTTCCGCAAGAGCCCGGCGGAACTGAAGGCCTACCTCGACACGATCGGTTCCTCGCCCGCCTCGCTCAAGCGCCAGATCAAGGGCGAACTGTCGTGGCAGCGCCTGCTGCGCCGCAACGTCGCGCCCTTCGTCAGCGTCTCGGAAGAGGAAGTGCGCGAGGTCATGGACCGCCTCAAGGCGGCCAAGGGCACCGAGGAATACCGCCTCGGCGAGATCTACCTGTCCGCCAACGACCTCAACCAGAAGCAGGTTGAGGCCAACGCGCAGCAGATCGTCGACCAGATCAAGAAGGGCGGCAGCTTCGTCGCCTATGCCCGCCAGTACTCGCAGGCGTCGACCGCGTCGGTCGGCGGCGACCTCGGCTGGGTCCGTCTCCCGCAGCTTTCGCCCGAGATCGCGGACGTGGCGAAGACCATGCAGGCCAACCAGCTGGTCGGCCCGTTCCCGGTGCGCGGCGGCTATGACATCCTCTACATGATCGACAAGCGCCAGGTGCTGACCTCGGACCCGCGCGACGCGATCCTCTCGCTCAAGCAGATCTCGATCGAGTTCCCCGCCGGCATCAGCAAGGACGACGCGACCAAGAAGGCGCAGCAGTTCTCGCAGACCGTGCAGGCGATCAAGGGCTGCGGCGAGGCCGACGCGGCCGCCAAGTCGGTCGGCGCCACCGTGGTCGACAACGATCAGGTAAAGGCGCGCGACCTGCCTGGAGCGCTGCAGGAGACCGTGCTCAAGCTCAACGTCGGCGAGGCCACCCCGCCGTTCGGCTCGCTGCAGGACGGCGTGCGTGTGCTGATGCTGTGCGGGCGCGACGATCCCAAGGTGGACCAGGGTCCCAGCTTCGACCAGCTGATGAGCCAGATGGAAGACGACCGTATCAACAAGCGCGCGCAGACCTACCTGCGCGATCTGCGCCGCGACGCGGTGATCGAGTACAACTGAACGCGCACAACTGACGGGTAGCGCTGGCCGCGGAGCGGGCAGCCGCCTATAGCCGCGCCGTGGACAAGATCGCACCCATCGCGGCCTCGCTCGGCGACCCGGCCGGTGTCGGCCCCGAACTGCTCTGCGCGGCCTGGTCGGCGCGGCGCGAGGCCGAGCTGTCACCTTTCCTCGTCGCCGGCAGCGCCAGCCTGCTCGAAGCCGCCGCGGCGCGGCGCGGGCTCGATGTGCCGGTGCGCGCGATAGGCACTCCCTCCGAAGCGGCCGCCTGCTTCGACGAATTCCTGCCCGTGCTCGACCTCGGCGACATCGCCTGCACACCCGGCGCGCCAAACGACGCGGGCGCCGAGCTCGCCCTGCGGGCGCTCGAAACCGCGACGGGCCTTGCCCGAAGCGGTGCGGCCTCGGCGGTGATGACCGCGCCGATATCCAAGGCCCGCCTGGCCCGCGTCGGCTTCGCCCAGCCGGGACAGACCGAGTTCCTCGCCGAGCGCTGCGGCGTGCTCGCGCGCAACGCGGTGATGATGCTCGCCGGGCCGAGCCTGCGCGTGGTGCCGGTGACCGTCCACGTCGCGCTGCGCGAAGTGCCGGGCTTGCTCACCGCCGAACTGATCCGCAGCCGCGCGGCGATCGCCGCGCAGGCGCTGAAGCGCGATTTCGGCATCGCCGCTCCGCGCCTCGCCGTCGCCGGGCTCAACCCCCACGCGGGCGAGGACGGACGCATGGGGACCGAGGAGATCGAGGTCATCGCGCCCGCCATCGCCGCGCTGCGCGAGGCCGGGATCGACGCGGTCGGGCCGCTGCCCGCCGACACGATGTTCCACCCCGAAGCGCGCGCGCGCTACGATGTCGCGATCTGCATGTACCACGACCAGGCGCTGGTGCCATTGAAGGCGCTCGACTTCGATGCCGGGGTCAACGTCACTCTCGGCCTGCCGATCGTGCGCACCTCGCCCGACCACGGCACCGCGTTCGCCATCGCAGGAACCGGCGAGGCGCGCGAAGGCGCGACGATCGCGGCGCTGCGCATGGCGGGCGACTGCGCCGCGCGGCGGGCCGATGCCTGACCTGCCTCCCCTGCGCGAAGTCGTCGCGCGCCACGGCCTCTCGGCCTCCAGGGCGCTGGGGCAGAACTTCCTGTTCGACGCGCAGTTGCTCGACCGGATCGCCGCGATCCCCGGCAAGCTGGAGGGGCAGGACGTGCTCGAGGTCGGCCCCGGCCCCGGCGGCCTCACCCGCGCGCTGCTGCGCGCACGAGCAAACGTCACCGCGATCGAGATGGACAGGCGCTGCCTGCCCGCGCTCGCCGAACTGGGCGAAGCGTTTCCGGAGCGGCTGCGCGTGATCGAGGGCGATGCGATGAAGGTCGATCCCGGCTTTTCCGGGCCGTTCCACGTCGTCGCCAACCTGCCCTACAACGTCGGCACCGCGCTGTTCACCGGCTGGCTTTCGGGCGAGGCCTGGCCGCCGCAATGGGCGAGCCTGACGCTGATGTTCCAGCTCGAAGTCGCCCAGCGCATCGTCGCCGCGCCGGGTAGCGACGCCTATGGCCGCCTCGCCGTGCTCGCGCAGTGGCGCGCGACCGCGCGGCTGGCGATGAAGGTCCACCGCAGCGCCTTCACGCCGCCGCCCAAGGTGATGAGCGCGGTGGTCCACGTCGAGCCGGCGGCGATGCCCGAGGGCGTCTCGGCGCGGATGGTCTCGCGCCTGACCGAGGCCGCCTTCGGCCAGCGCCGCAAGATGCTGCGCCAGAGCCTCAAGGGCATTCCCGGCGCGCTCGCCGCGCTCGAAGCACTGGGCATCGACCCGCAGCGCCGCGCCGAAACGCTGAGCGTGGAAGATTTCGTGGCCGTGGCGCGCGCGCTGTCGTGAATTGGGGAGCATGCAGCCGCGCTTGACGCCAATTCACTGAATGGACGACGCGGATGAGGGCTACCGCCAATCCCCGCACCTGCCGCACGCGCGCTACAGGCTCCACCTGTTGTCCAGGCGGTTGGCCGCATGAACTGGGGTTGACCGGCCGGTGCCGAAGACCTTGGGCGCGATTGAGCGGACAGGCCGTGGACCGTCAACCCGATGTCCCCTTGTGGTCCGGCTCAACAGGCAATGTTCCGCCGCGCCCGACAAAGCGGCTTCGCCCCGTTTCAGCCTTCCGGTTCGCGTTTCTGGCCTTGAGCAGATCCTGGCGTGAAAGAATGCCGATGACCTTGTGGCTATTTCGATCGACGATCGGAATGCGCCCGATACCCGTTTCGATGATCAGGTCCGCAACAACGCCGCTGGGTGTGTCGGGATAGGCCACGGGCTGCGCCACGTCCGAGACGGCTTCGGCCAGCGTGGCATCCGCCATCGCGTGACCGGCCTGCCAGCGCAGGGCATCGGTTCGCGATACGAGGCCGACAAGCCGTCCCGCCCCATCGACGACGGGGTAGCTGCGATGGCGCGCCCCGCCGGCAAAGAAATCCAGCGCGTCCGAGACGGCCATCGCCGAAGACAGGGTGCGAGGCGCTGCCGTCATGATCTGGCCCGCCTGAAGCAGATCGAGCGGGTCGACCGTGTATTCCTGCAGGATGTGCCTGCCGCGGCGGGCAATCTTCTCGGTCAGAATCGAGCGCCGCATCAGCAGCACGCTCACGGCATAGGCCACGCCGGCCGCCACGATCGTGTCGGGCAGCGCATCGAAGCGACCGGTCAGTTCGGCGGCGAAGACCGCCCCCGTCAGCGGCGCGCGCATCGCGCCGCTCATGATTCCCGCCATGCCGACCATGGCCCAGAAACCCCCGCCGCCGGGCAGGACCTGCCCGATCATCGCTCCCACCGCGCCGCCGAGAATGAGCAGTGGCGCGAGAATGCCGCCCGATGTGCCCGAACCCAGTGCGACCAGCCACACCACCGCCTTCACGACCAGCAGCGCCGCGACAACCCTGATCGTCAGCGATCCATCGAGCAGCGCAGCGATACTGGCATAGCCAGCGCCCAGTACTCGCGCGTCGATCAGCCCTCCCCAACCCACGATGATCGCGCCGATCGCCGGCCACCACATCCAATGGACGGGCAATTTGTGGAAGACATCCTCGATCCGGTAGAGCGATGTCGACAGGGCCAGCGCCTCCAGTCCCGTAACAAGTCCGATCGCCGCCGATGCAAGCAATGGCCAGCCCGGACCAGGCAAGGACGCCATCATGGGAAACATCGGCCCCGACGCGACGAGACAGGGGCGCCAGGCGAACGACACCATCGCCGCGACCACCACCGGCACAAAGCTGCGTGGCTTCCATTCGAACAGCAGCACTTCGATCGCAAGCAGGATGGCGGCGAGCGGCGTGCCGAATATTCCGGTCATGCCGGCCGAGGCGCCAGCCACCAGCAGCGTCTTGCGCTCGGCCGCGCTGAGATGAAAGCATTGCGCGAACAGCGACCCCAGGGCGCCGCCGGTCATGATGATCGGCCCCTCCGCACCAAAGGGTCCACCGCTGCCGATCGAGATCGCGGACGAGATCGGCTTGAGCAGCGCGACCTTCAGGGAGAGCCGGCTTTCGCCGAACAGGATGGTCTCGATCGCTTCGGGAATCCCGTGCCCCCGGATCTTGTCGGACCCGAACCGCGCCATCAGCCCGACGATGAGGCCGCCGATCACGGGAATGACGACGATCAACAGGCCGACGGACGCATCGGTGATGAGAACGTGCCTGACCGACAAGCGGCCGAACCACAGGAGGTTCGTGGCGACAGCGATCAGTTTCAGCAGGGCCCATGCGCCTAGCGCGCCGCCCGTGCCGACAACAAGCGCCATCAAGGCGAGCAGCGCCATTCGAAGATCGACGCTATGATCCCCCAATTGATGCGATTCGACAGCGCGAGGCGGCGTAGGCAACATGGAAATCCTGTCTTTCGAAGCTCGGGACCGGCGGATATATCGCATTGCGATGTTTTTCAATTGAGAGAATGCAATGGTCGCAACGGACATGCCGCTCGCCGATTCGGATTATGCCGCCCTCGCTTCGTTCCGGTACGCCATCCGGCGTTTCCTGGCCTTCAGCGAAGCGCGAGCGGCCAGTGTCGGCTTGACGCCGCAACAGCATCAGGCCTTGCTGGCGATCCGTGGCGCAGGGCCGGAACGGACGACGGTGGGCCATGTCGCCGAGCGCCTCATCCTCAAACCGCACAGCGCCACGGGCCTGGTCGATCGCCTGGAGGCGCTGCGGCTGGTTACACGCGAGGTCGCCGATGACGACCGCCGCCAGACGGTACTGCACCTGACCGCGGATGCGCACGCGAAGCTTGCCGAACTTTCATCGGTACATCGCGAGGAAATCAGGCGCTTGCGTTCTGTCCTGACCGGCATTCTCGACCAGCTCGCCTGACCGGCACTGGAGATGTTCGAGGCCAT
>JAJXVK010000118.1 GCA_021782155.1 Pseudomonadota bacterium | reverse complement strand
TGCGATCGATCTCGAGCTGCTGGCCCAGAAGGTCCTCCGCCGCCTGCCGCGCGCGCAGCGCGACATAGGCGCGCGCCACTTCGGCCGAGAGCGAAACCTGCGCGTCGGCCAGCCCCGCCTCGGCGGCCTGCGCCTTGTCGCGCGCGGATTCGATCTTGCGCTGCGTGCCGCCGAACAGGCTCAGCTCCCATGATGCGTCGAAGCCCAGATTGTAGGCGTGCGTGTCGGTGCGGCCACTGGCGCGGGGATTGAGCAGGTCGGCGGGCAGGTTCAGGTAAGGCGCTGTGAACGACGTCTCGATGGTCGGCAGCAGCGCCGTCCGGTTCGCGGCGAGCCCCGCGCGGGCTTGCGCGATGCGGGCGTTGGCGGCAGCCATGCCCGGCGAATTGGCTAGCGCGCCTTCCACCAGCCGGTCGAGCATCGGGTCGTTCAGCGCGGTCCACCAGCGGGCAGCCGGCGCCTCGGCGGTTGTTGCGTCGGGAGCGCGCAGGAATGACCCGCGCGCATTGGCCAAGGCGGCGGCCCGGGGCGGGCCGGAATAGTCAGGCCCGGCCGCGCAACCGGCCAGAGAAGCCAGCATGAGTGCAGCGGGAAGGGTGCGGAGGAGCGTGGAACGGTTCATCAGTGCATGGCCATCGTATGCGCGCCCTTGGGCAGCGGCTTGAGGAGCAGGACGAGCGGAAGGGTGAACAGAATCGCGTAGACCATCACCGCGAAGTCGTCGGCATAGGCCATCGCCAGCGCCTGGCGACTGACCATGCCGTCGATCGAGCGCAGCGCGGCGACCATCCCCTCGGGACCGCCGCCAAACTGCAGGACTTGCTGGTGTACCCACGCCTGGATGGTGTCGGAGTTCGCCTGCAGCGTCGAGTGGAGCCGCCAGCGGTGGAACTCGAAGCGGCTGTCCTGCAGCGTGGCGAGCAGCGCAAGGCCGATCGAGCCGCCCAGGTTGCGCGCGGCGTTGAACAGGCCCGATGCGTCGGCCGCATCCTCGGGCGGGACGGCGGCGATCGCGGCCTGGTTGAGGAACATCATCGAAAGCAGCTGACCCACGCCGCGAAGCAGCTGCGACCCCGTGAAGGCCTCTCCGGTCGAGGCGGCGGTTAGCGATGTGTCGAACCAGCACGAAGCCGCCATGACCGCGAAACCGGCGGCCACGGCCAGGCGCAGGTCGAGCCGCGCGATCAGGATCGGCACGATCGGCATCATCATCAGCGCCGGGACGCCCGAAAGGAACACGACCTGCCCGGCCTGCAGCGCATCGTAGCCAGCCAGCGCGGCGAGGAACTGGGGGATCACGAACGAAATGCCGTAGAGCACCACGCCGATCACCAGCGCCATGACGAACACGGCGAAGAACTCGCGCCGCAACAGCAGGCCAAGGTTGATCACCGGCCTGCGCGCGAACACCTGTCCTGCGATCAGCAATCCGAAACCCAGCGCGGTCACGCCGGTGAGTTGCCAGATCAGCGCCGACTGGAACCAAAGTTCGCGGTGACCTTCCTCGAGCACCACGGTCAGCCCGCCGAGGCCGAGGATGAGCCCGGCGATGCCCATCCAGTCGGCGTCCGTCAGTTCCTCCCATTCCGGCTCGGCAGGCTGCAGGCCGAGGATCAGCAGCGCCATCAGCATCGCGCAGACCGGCACGTTGACGAAGAACGAGTAGTGCCACGAGAGGTGCTCGGTCAGCCATCCGCCGATCAGGGGGCCAAGCAACGGGCCGAGAATCACCGTCGACCCGAACATTGCGGTGCCGATCGGCTGCTGGTGGCGCGGCAGGCGCGTGGCGATGATCGTCATCGCGGTGGGGATCATCGCCCCGCCGGTGAAGCCTTGCCCGATGCGGCCGACGATCATCGTCTGGAGGTTGCCCGAAAGACCGCACATCACCGAGAAGATCGTGAACAGCAGCGAGGCGATCAGCAGGAAGCGGCGCAGGCCGAACACGCGCTCGAGCCAGCCTGAGAGCGGGATGATGATGATCTCGGCGACGAGATAGGCCGTGGCGATCCATGTCGCCTCGCTCGACGTCGCGCCGATCTCGCCCTGGATCGTGGGGAGCGAGGCGTTGACGATCGAGATGTCGAGCGTCGCCATGAGCGAGCCCACCGCGCCCGCGGCGACCGCCAGCCACGCGTAGAGCGAGGCGTTGGGCTCGCGCTGCATCGCTGCCGGCGCGGGCGCACGGGGCGATCCGTCGCGGGGGAGGGCGGCGGCGATGCTCACTTGCCGGCCTTCGCCTGTTCCTGCTTGATCTTCTCGATCGAATCTTTCGCCGTGCGGGTATCGACCGAGACCGAGACCGACAGTCCGGGGCGCAGCACCTTGCGCGATTCGGGGCCGTCATCGATCGCGATTCGCACCGGCACGCGCTGCACGATCTTGGTGAAGTTGCCGGTCGCGTTCTGCGGCGGGA
This sequence comes from Pseudomonadota bacterium, assembly GCA_021782155.1. GTDB lineage: Bacteria > Pseudomonadota > Alphaproteobacteria > Sphingomonadales > Sphingomonadaceae > Novosphingobium. The sequence continues at coordinate 6,969 of JAJXVK010000118.1, read as the reverse complement.
TCAGCGAGAAGGTTGCGCCGGTGCCCGGCGTCAGGCTCTCGACATGGCCGTGGAACTCGACGCCCGAAAGCGCGTCGACCTCGATCGTCACCGGCTGGCCGGGACGCATCAGGCCGATCTGGGTCTCCTTGAAATTCGCGTCGATGTAGAGGTGCTCTGGCACCACGGTCATCAGCCGCTGGCCGGGCTGGACAAACTGGCCTACGCGCACCGACTTGCTCGCCACGTCGCCCGCGACCGGCGCGACAAGTCGCGTCTGCGACAGGTTGATGCGGGCGTTGTCGGCCTGGGCCTTCGCGGCTTCGATCTGCGCGGCGGACTGGCCGACCTGCGCCTGCACCGCGGCGATGCGGTCGCGCGCCTGCTGCAGTCCGGCCTGCTTTGCGGCAACGTCGGCCGCGGCCTTGTCGCGGTTCGCCTTCAGTTGGGCCAGCGCCTGCGCGGGCTCGGCCCCGGTCGCGGCGAGCGGCGTGTAGCGTGCGACTTCGCCGTTGAGGTAGGCGAGGTCGCGCTGCGCGGCGGCGAGCCCGGCCTGCGCCTGCGCCACGCCCGATCGGGCCTCGGTCACTTGCGCGCGCGTCGCTGCCTCTCCGGCGCGGGCGACGTCGATCTGCGCCTGCGCCTGCGCGAGGGTGCTGTCGTAGTCGGCCGGGTCGATCTCGACGAGCAGCGCGCCCTGCGCGACCTGCTGGTTCTCGCCGACCGGCGCCGCGCGGACGAATCCGGAGAGCTTGGACGAGATATCGACGCTGTCGGCCTTCACATAGGCGTCGTCGGTCGACTGGAAATAGCGGCCCGTGGTTCGGTACTCGTAGAGCTTCCACGCACCGAACACCGTCGCGACGGCCAGCACGGCAAGCAGTGTGCGCGCGACCCGCCTGCGCTTGGCAAAGCGTTCGGCACGCTCCGCTTCGGTTTCTTCGAATTCGGGTTCTGCGGCTGGCGCTCCGGCCGTGGACTGGTGCGCGCTTTCCCCGTCGGGGCGTTCAGGATCGGTCGTAATGGCCATGGCTGGGGTCTGCTCGAATCAAAACGAAACGGTTTCGTTCTATTAAGTTCGGCACAGATGATCCCGCTGCGAGCGAGTTTCAATTGAAATTTTTGCAATCGCGGTTGCGCCGGGAACGCGGCTGCTTCGCCAGGTCGCCGATTCCCAGGGAAAATGCCCGGCTCGAAGGGTCATGTGCGCAGACGTATGCGCGTGGCCCGGCTCGCGCTCGACCATGCGCGGTGTCGGGTCATGTCTGGACCCGCACCGCACAGGAACGGCGCGGGCCCGCGTTCGATCGTCAGTCCGCAGCGCGCAGGATGGCGGGCTGGATGTTGGTGAACCTGGGAACGTCGGCCATGACTTCGGGTGTGCCGGGGCTGCCCATCGCACGGTCGATGCTCGCCTGGTCGGGAAAGCGCAGGATGACCATCGCGGCGTAGGGCTGGGCGTCGTCGATCGGGAACAGGATCTCCGCGCCGGTCATGCCGCACGGCTCCCAGTGCCTCTGCACCAGCGGAATGTGCGTGTTCGCGTAGTAGTCCTTGTCGAACGTGCTGTCCGAGCTGCGCGGGTAACTGACGACAATACTTGCCATGGTATATTCCTCTTCGTCGATTGCGATCGGTTCGGATCGCATGCCGGGTTCGAGCCGAAGCGGCGTCACATCATCCGCTTGAGGATATCGTCCTTGACGACATGATGGTGGTAGATCGCCGCGGCGATGTGCAGCACGATCAGCGCCAGGGCGACCCAGCCGAGCACTTCGTGGCCTTCATGCGTGATCCCGGCGATCGGCATGTCCTTGGTGACCGGCAGCTTGGGCCAGGGGATGCCCCACAGAGCGATCGGGTACTTGCCTGCCGAAGAGAACACCCAGCCGGTGAGCGGAAGCGCCAGCATCAGGAAATAGAGCCCGAGGTGCGTGAGCTTGGCGGCGACAACCTGCAGCTGCGGCATCGTGGCGGGCCACGGCGGCATCTTGAAGGTGAAGCGCCAGCCGATTCGGATGATGCTCAGGATGAGGACCGAAAGACCCAGTGACTTGTGCAGGGTCATGACGTTCCAGTCCTTGGGCAGTCCGTCATGCACCAGTCCGATGCCAAGGTTCACGATGAGGAACAGCGCGATCAGCCAGTGCAGCACGCGGGCGACGAGATTGTAGCGGATAACATCTTCGGTAAGGGTCGTCATGTTCAGCGGACTCCGATTTTGATTCCGGCCCAGAGGGTTCGTGGTGTTCCGAGGTCGATCGACCCTGCCTGGTTGCGGGTGATGACCCTTTCATCGGTTAAATTCTCGCCGCGCAAGACCAAAGACGCGGATCGGGCGACCGGGATCTCGAAATAAGCATCCAGAGTGGTGGCGGCGGGGAGCACGTCGGTCTGGAGGTCGTCCTCGAACTGCGCGCCGGTGTGGCGCAGCGTGGCGGCGATGGTCCAGCCTTCGAGCGGGTGGAGCGACAGCGTGGCGCTGGCGGCGAACCTGGGCGTCTGCGCGGGGCGCAGGCCGTCGAGCTTCGCCGCCGCGCCGCTCGCCTCGACCCTGGCATCGGTCCAGGCGAGCGATCCGTCGAAGCCGAACGGGCCGCGCCTGACATGCGCGCCCAGTTCCAGCCCGCGCGCTTCGATCGCGTCGACGTTCTGGCGCTGGCGGGTCGTCGCGTTGATCGTGACGTTGGCGATGGCGTGCTTGACCCTGTCGTCGAACACCGTCGCGGACAGTGAAACGCCTTCGGCCGGGGTGAGGTCGAAGCCGCCCTCGAAGCCGAGCAGCCGCTCGTTGCTGAGGTCGGCGTTGGCCTGGGTGGTGACCGGGAAGACCACGAAGGGGCGGTAGAGCTCGTTGAGCGTGGGCAGGCGGATGCCGCTGTAGGCGGCCGCGCGCAGGCGCAGCATGGGCGAGACGGCGAACACCGCGCCGCCGCGGAAGGTCGTGTCCCAGCCCGCGCGCCCGGCATGGACCGACGCGGTGTTGACCGTGCCGGCGGGGGAGAGCTCCTGGTAGTGCCCGCCCCGGATCGTCCAGCGGTCGGTGCGCAGGCCGCCGGTCAGCACCAGCGGGCCCAGGGTCCAGTCGTCCTCGAGGTAGAAGCCGAGGTCGGTGTTGGTGCCGCCGGCGCGGCGGTAGGCGGTGGCGAGCCCGGTCTTGAAGCTGACCGGCTGTTCCTGCAGCTCGCCGTCCGAGCGGCGGTAGTCGGTGCCGAGCCGCAGTACGTGCGCCTGGCCCAGCGGCGGGCGCAGCTCGAACTTGCCGCCGATCCCGGTGGAGGGCGTCGCGCTCTGGTCGAGCGTCTTCTTGAAGCTCGACGAACTGATGACGACGTTCGAGAAGTTGCGCGCCTGGATATAGGCGAGCGCGTCGAACTTCCACGCGCCGCGCCCGACCAGCCGCAGGCTCGCGTCCTGCCCGCTCGAGGAGCTGTCCGCGCCGGCGAAGCGCAGCGTGCGATGGTCGGAGAAGCCCGAGACCCTGGCCTGGAGCTCGATCGTGCCGGTGAGCGGCGCCACCGCGCGCGCGCCGAGCGACCACTGGTCGTAGCGCGCGCGCACGCTGGCGGGAACGCGCTGGTCGACGGGCGTGGTCCAGAAGCCGCGGCCGCGGTTCCACTGGCCCGAGATCACCGCGAAGCCCTGGCCGAGCTGCGGCGCGAGCAGGCCGGAAAGCTGCGTCTCGCCGCGGTCGTCGGCCAGCGCCTCTGCGCTCAGCAGCCCGAGCTGGTCCGGCCCGGCGCTCGCCATGTCGATCACGCCCGCCACCGCGCCCGAGCCGAAGGCGCCGCTGCCGCCGCCGCGCGTCACGCGAACGCTCGACAGCTGCGAGGGGTCGATCGCGGAGAAGGGGATGTAGCCGAAGAAGGGATCGGCGAGCGGCACCCCGTCGAGGATCATGCTCGCCCGGCTGGTGGCGTTGCCGCCCAGCGCGCGCAGCGTCACGCCCTGCGCCGAGGGGTTCGACGAGCGACTGTCCGAGCGGCGGAACTGCTGGAAACCCGCCGCCGAGGACAGCACGTCCTCGATCCGCCCCGAAGCGGCAACCGCGATCTGCCCGCGCTCGATCGTCTGCACGTCATACGCCGGGCTCGCCGGCGTGTCCGACAATCCGTAGCCCGTCACGATGATGGCGGGCGCGCTGCCCGTCTCTCCGGCATGGGCAGGCGAGGCGATTGCGAGCGAGCAAAGCGCCGCTCCGGAGACTGCGGCAAGGCGGCGGGAAGGCGGCATGGCGAAGGGCAAGAGTCCTGTGCGTTTGGCGAGTTTGGGCGTCCCTAACGGCACCGCGCGCCGCATTCCAGCCCTTAGAGTCAGGACCCTGCCATGACCACAGGCAGGTTTCGCTTTCGGACGAAACCGCTAGGAAGGGGGACGTGAACGAGACGAAATGGCAATTCTGGGCCGATCGCGGCGGCACCTTCACCGATGTGGTGGCGCTCGCGCCCGATGGCGCGATCCATGCGCTGAAGCTGCTTTCCGAGGATCCGGGGCGTTACGACGACGCAGCGGTCGAGGCGATGCGGCGATTGACCGGCGTGCGCGAGGGGCCGCTTCCGGCGTGCGAACTGCGGCTCGGCACCACGGTCGCCACCAACGCGCTGCTCGAACGCAAGGGCGAGCCGACGCTGCTCGCGATCACGCGCGGCTTCGGCGACGCTCTGACGATCGGAACGCAGGAGCGGCCCGATATCTTCGCGCGCAGGATCGACTTGCCCGCGCCGCTCCATGCCGACGTGATCGAGATCGCCGAACGGGTGATGGCCGACGGCACCGTTCTCGACCCGCTCGACGAGGCGGCGGCGCGCAGGGCCTTGCAAGCCGCGTGGTCCACGGGCCTGCGCTCCATCGCCATCGTGTTGATGCACGGCTGGAAATGGACCGCGCACGAGGCTGCGCTGGCGCGGATCGCGCGCGAAGTGGGCTTCACGCAGGTCTCGGCGAGCCACGAGGTCGCGCCGCTGATCAAGCTCATCGCGCGCGGCGACACCAGCGTGGTCGACGCCTACCTCTCGCCGGTGCTGGCGCGCTATGTCGCGGGCTTGCAGGCCGGGCTGGGCGAAGCGGTTACCGCGCTGTTCATGCAGTCGAGCGGCGGGCTCGCGCCGGGCGCCGCGTTCCGCGGCAAGGACGCGGTGCTTTCCGGACCCGCCGGCGGGATCGTCGGCATGGCCGCGACCGCGCGCGCGGCGGGCTTCGGCGCGGTGGTCGGCTTCGACATGGGCGGCACCTCGACCGACGTATCGTGGTACGCGGGAAGCTACGAGCGCGAGGGCGAGGCCCGCGTCGCAGGCGCTCGAATCCGCGCGCCGATGATGCGCATTCACACCGTCGCGGCGGGCGGCGGCTCGATCTGCTCGTTCGACGGCGCGCGCTTCCTCGTCGGGCCCGAGAGCGCCGGGGCGGTGCCGGGCCCTGCCTGCTACCGGCGCGGCGGGCCGCTGGCGGTGACCGACTGCAACCTGCTGCTGGGCAAGCTCCAGCCCGCGCACTTCCCCCGAGTGTTCGGTCCCGAAGGCGACAAGCCGCTCGATCCCGAAGCGGCCGAAGCGCGGATGGAGCAGGTGCTCCACGCGGTGGAGGCGGCGACCGGCAAACGTCCCACCGCGCAAGAGGCGGCGGAAGGTTTCCTCACCATCGCCGTCGCCAACATGGCCAACGCGATCAAGGCGATCTCGGTGCGGCGCGGCCATGACGTCACCCGCGCCGCGCTCGCCTGCTTCGGCGGGGCGGGCGGGCAGCACGCCTGCCTCGTCGCCGACGCACTGGGGATCGACACCGTACAGTGCCATCCGCTCGCGAGCCTGCTCTCGGCCTACGGCATAGGCCTCGCCGACCGTCGCGCGGTGCGTGAAGGCACGCTGGTGCTGCGGCTCGAGGAGGGTGAAATGGCGCGGATCGTCTCCCGCGTGGAAGACCTCGCACTCGCCGCCGAGGGTGAACTGCGCGCCGCCGGGCTGGCCGAAGCGGACCTCGATCGCGAGATCACGCTGCAGCTTCGCCCCGCCGGGACCGAGAACACCGTCGAGGTGGCGTGGGGCTCGCTTGAAACGATGCGCGAGGGCTTTGCAGAGGCATGGCAGCGCCGCTTCGGCTTTGCGCCCGAAGGCGAGGTCGTCGCCGAAGCCGCGCGGGTCGAGGCTGTCGTGCGATCCGGGCCTCCCGACGCGCGCGTGGTTGCGCTTCCTGTCAGCAGCGCCCCGCCGCTCGCCGCGACTCGGTTCTTCTCGGGCGGCGATTGGCGCGAGACCCCGCTGCACGAGCGCGCCGGGCTAGCCGAAGGCGCTGTCGTCGCGGGACCCGCGCTGGTGGTCGACCCGGTCTCGACCATCGTGATCGAGCCGGGCTGGCAGGGCCGCGTCGATGCGCTCGGCAACCTGATCCTCACCCGCACCGCACCCCGCGCGGAAGCGGGCGAGGGCAGCACCGCGCTCGATCCCGTCCGGCTCGAGATCATGGGCGCGATGTTCATGGCGGTCGCCGAGGAGATGGGCGCCGCGCTCCAGCACAGCGCCAGCTCGGTGAACATCCGCGAGCGGCTCGATTTCTCTTGCGCTGTGTTCGATTGCCACGGCAACCTCATCGCCAACGCGCCGCACATGCCGGTTCACCTCGGCTCGATGGGCGAGAGCGTGCGGACGATCCTCAAACGCCGCAAAGGCTCGTTTCGTCCCGGCGATGCCTATGCGCTCAACGCGCCCTACGACGGCGGCACGCACCTGCCCGACATTACCGTGGTCATGCCGGTTTTCGCGGACGGCGACGACAGGGCGCCCGCGTGGTTTGTCGCCGCGCGCGGGCACCATGCCGACGTCGGCGGGATCGCGCCCGGATCGATGCCGCCGGGCAGCCGCACGCTCGAGGAAGAGGGGGTGCTGCTCGACACGGTGCAGCTTGTCGAGGGCGGACGTTTCCGCGAGGCCGAAATCCGCGCTCTGCTCTCGAGCGGGCGCTGGCCCTCGCGCAATCCCGGTCAGAACGTCGCCGACC
>JAJXVK010000117.1 GCA_021782155.1 Pseudomonadota bacterium | reverse complement strand
CCAAGGTCGCGGTGTCGGAGGCGCTGATGCGCATCGCCGACCGCTGCGTGCAGGTGATGGGCGGCACCGGCGTGACCGACAAGACGATCGTCGAGCAGGTGTTCCGCGAAGTGCGCGCCTTCCGCATCTACGACGGCCCGACCGAGGTCCACAAGTGGAGCCTCGCCAAGAAGATCAAGCGCGACTGGCGGCAGGCCCAGGCGGGCTGAAGTTAGGGCGTCCCTGCGGTTTCCGGTCCGGGCTGCGGAGCCGGGACTGCTTCGGGCGTTGCCGTGACATCCGCCTTTGGCGCCGCGCCGATCGCGCCTTGCTGCTGCTGCCCGGGAGCGGTCTCGCCCCGAGGTTGCGGCGATTGTCCGGCTTGCGGCGCATCGACGGGAATCGAGGGGACCTCCGGCGACGCTTCCTTCGCCTCGTCCGCTTCGGGCTTTGGCGCGTTCTTGCCGGTGTGCAGTTCGGCGACCTCCGCCTTGCGCATGTCGAGGTACTGCTTGCGCGCGGCGGCGTAGGGATCGGCGCTGTTCTGCTGGTCGGTGATCATGTCGTCGTAGCGCACGCGGAAATCGAGCGAACTGAGCGCGCCGTTGCCCAGAGCGTAATAGCGCGTCTTGAACGGGCCGCCGAAGGAGAACGGCACCACCGCCTTGTCCGCCAGCAGGCCGAACAGGTCGCGCACCGTGGTCGGCCCGACCAGCGGCACGAACATGTAAGGGCCCGGCCCCACGCCGTAGAAGCCCAGCGTGTCGGCGAAGTTGTTCTTGCGGTACGGAAGCTTGAATGGCTTCTTCGCGGCAACGTCCATCAGCCCGCCGACGCCGATCGTGGTGTTGACGGCGAAGCGGCCGACCACCACCAGCGCCTTGCCGAACTTGCCCTGGAGCAGGAAGTTCAGGAACACCACCGGCTCGGTCAGGTTGGTCAGAACATTGTGCACGCCCTGCCGCGCCGGGCCGGGCAACACCGCCTTGTAGGCCATGGCGACCGGACGGACGAAGGCGCCGTCGACCGCCTGCACAGCCTTGTAGGACTGGATGTTGATCGCCATCGCCGGGTCCTCTTTCGGGCGGCCCGAAACGACGATGGGAGCGGCCGCGTTCTCGTCCTGCGGTGCCGGCGTGGCGGGTTGGTCCGGCGCACTGGCTGGTGTGCTGCCGGTTCCGGGAGCGGCGGGTGCGGCCTGCTGCGGATCGCCGGCGAGCGCGGCGGCGCGTTCGGTCCGCGCCGCAAGACCGCTCGACCAGTCGGCGCCGGGCAGGGCGGGGGCCGAAGCGGAGATCTCTATCTGGGGGGCCTGATGGTCGGCCGCGGCAAGGATCACGCCAAGCTCCATTGCGACAAGAAGCGCCCGGTGCGTGATCCGGGTGCGAAGTGAGGGCGAAGGCTGCCTGTGCGACCGCGCCTGAACGGCGGGTTGACGGACAACCCCGACCGCGCAGGCCCTAAGCACATTCGCACGGCAACAGCAAACCTCGCCTGCGCGCAGCCGCCGTTGCGTTGCATCGCCGCATCGCATGTCAGGCGTTTAGGGGCGGTCAGAGCGCTTTCTCCTTGCCCGGTCTGCAAATAGTTCGCATCTCTTGACCGAGATGCTCCGCCAGTACGAACTCGTCGAACGCGTCAAAGCGTATGAACCGGACGCCGATGAGGCGGTGCTGAACCGTGCCTACGTCTATACGGTGCAGAAGCACGGCACGCAGAAGCGCGCGAGCGGAGACCCCTATTTCTCGCACCCGGTCGAGGTCGCGGGCCTGATGACGGAGCTAAAGCTCGATTCCGACACGGTCGTCACCGCGCTGCTCCACGACACGGTGGAGGACACGCTCGCCACCACCGAGGAGATCGAGAAGCTGTTCGGCGGCGACGTCGCGCGGCTGGTCGACGGGGTGACCAAGCTCTCGAAGATCGAGCACATGACCGAGAACGAGCGCGCGGCCGAAAACCTGCGCAAGTTCCTCCTCGCGATGAGCGAAGACCTGCGCGTGCTGCTGGTCAAGCTCGCCGACCGGCTGCACAACATGCGCACGCTCCATTTCATCAAGAGCGAAGACAAGCGCCGCCGCATCGCGCGCGAGACGATGGATATATACGCCCCGCTGGCCGAGCGCGTGGGCATGTACGAATACATGCGCGAGATGCAGTTGCTCGCCTTCGAGCAATTGGAGCCAGAGGCCTATGCCATGATCACCGGGCGGCTGGCGGCGATCCGCGAGGAGAGCGGCGCGCAAGTCGGGCAGATCGCGCTCGAGATCAAGCAGGCGCTGGCCGAGGCCGGGCTTACGGTCGAGGTCTCGGGGCGCGAGAAGCATCCCTACTCGATTTGGAAGAAGATGGCCGAGCGCCATGTCAGCTTCGAGCAGATCACCGACATCATGGCCTTCCGCGTGCTGACCGACAGCGTGGAGGACTGCTACACCGCGCTGGGCGTGCTTCATCGCACCTGGCAGATGATCCCCGGGCGGTTCAAGGACTATATCTCCACGCCCAAGATCAACGGGTATCGCAGCCTGCACACGTCGCTGATCTACGGCGGCTCGATGCGCGTCGAGGTGCAGATCAAGACGCAACACATGCACCGCACCAACGAGTTCGGCCTGGCCGCGCACTGGGCCTACAAGCAGGGCGGCCAGCGGCCCGACGGGCAGGTCGGCTGGCTGCGCGACCTCGTCGAGATCCTCGAATCGAGCAACGACCCCGACGAGTTGCTCGAGAACACCAAGATGGCGATCTACCAGGATCGCATCTTCGCCTTCACGCCCAAGGGCGCGCTGTTCCAGCTGCCCAAGGGCGCGACGCCGGTCGACTTCGCCTACGCGGTGCACACCGATCTCGGCTCGCTGGTGGTCGGGGCCAAGGTCAACGGCCGCCACGTGCCGTTGCGCACCCAGCTCGCCAACGGCGACGTGGTGGAGATCATCAAGAGCAAGAGCGCGGAGCCGCAGCTTTCCTGGCTGGGTTTCGTCGTCACCGGCAAGGCGCGCGCCGCCATCCGCCGCGCGGTGCGCCAGAAGGAGCGCGCCGAAGTCGCCGCGATCGGCAAGCAGCTCTACGACGAGATCGTCGAGCGCCTGCCCGGCACGGTCGGCAAGAAGGCGCTGCGCGATGCGTTGAAGCGCCTGAAGCTCTCCAACGAGGAAGAGCTGATGTTCGCGATCGGCGCGGCCAAACTCGACGACCGGCATATCATGGAAGCGCTTATGCCGGGGAGCGCGGCCGACATGCCCGCGCCCGGCCAGTGGCCCATCCAGCAGCGCGCGGTCGCTGTGCGCGGACTGACACCGGGAATGGCGTTCAAGCTCGCTGATTGCTGCCATCCCGTCCCCGGCGACCGCATCGTCGGCCTGCGCCGGCCCGATCAGGGGGTGGAGGTCCACTCGATCGACTGCCTGACGCTCGCCAACGGCATCGACGCCGACTGGATCGATCTTGCCTGGGATCCGCGCACCACCATCGCGGTGGGCCGCATCCGCGCGGTATTGTTCAACCGTCCGGGCACGCTGGCGGAGATGGCGGGCATCTTCGCAAAGAACCACGCCAATGTCGTCAACCTAGAGATGACCCAGCGCGACGACCCGTTCCACACCTATGACGTCGACCTCGAGGTTCGCGACCTCGCGCACCTCACGCGGATCGTCTCGGCCTTGCGGGCGAGCGACGCGATTTCGCAGGCGGAGAGGATCTGAAGCCATGACGCAAGCGAAGGCCCGCGTGGGAAAGGTGATCGGGCTTGATCACGTGCAGATGGCGATGCCGCACGGCGGCGAGGCAGACGCGCGGCTGTTCTATGGCGAGGTGCTGGGCCTTTCGGAAGTGCCCAAGCCGCCGCACCTCGCATTGAACGGCGGGTGCTGGTTCGAGGGCGGTGCGGCGCACATTCACCTCGGCGTGGAAGAATCGTTCTTCCCCTCGCGCAAGGCGCACGCGGCGCTGCTGGTCGACAACCTCGACGCGCTGGTCTCGCGATTGGAAGCACGCGGCATCGACTTTTCCGAAGGCAAGCCGCTCGACGGCTATGTCCGCGGCGACATCCACGATCCCTTCGGCAATCGCATCGAGCTGATGCAGCGGGTCTAGAGCACGTCCACGCGCACCGTCACCTCGTCGCCTTCGACGACGTCCTCGGCCTTCCTCACCGCCAGCTTGACCGGCAACAGCCAAGCGGTATGCCCGTCGTCCTTCTGCGGGAAGACCGAGGTGGTCCAGCGGCTCTCGCCCAGCGTCACTGTCACCTTGAGCGAGCCCCAGCCGCGCTTGACGCCCTCCAGACGCCGCATCAGCGCGGTGGCGGACAGCTGCTCGCCCGCCGCGCCGCCGATGGTCAGGAAGTGCCAGGTGCCGGTGCCGCTCTGCCCGGTCCAGCGCCATAGCGGGCCGGTGTGGCAAACCAATTCCCGATTGCCCTGAGCTTGCCGAAGGGTCACGGCGCGCGGCGGATGGGCACGGGGACGTTGCAGATGTCTGCGCCGCTCGCAGGCACGATGAAGAACGGATCGCGCCGGTTGGCGCGGGCATCGGCGTATCTGGCGAAGGTGCCGCTCTCGGTCGAAAGATACTGGTAGGCGGGCAGCCCGCTCACCTCGTTGCCGAGCCGGATCGACGCGATCGGCACGCGATGTTCCGGGTTCTGGTAGAAGCCCAGCGGCCCATGCCCGCGCGGCAGGCTGGAGAGGTATTCCATCCCCTCGATCACCCGGCCCACGAGCGCGATGTTGCGGTCGAGGTGGCGCGGGGCCTGCCCGATCACCGTGTAGAGTTCGGCGCCTGAGCCCGTATTCGGCGGCATGTCGCGGCCCACGCCGACCATGCCGTAGCAGTGGACGGGCCACATTCGCCCGCCATCCGTTCCGACCGGCCAACCATGCCAGTCCAGCGATGCCTCGGCATAAGGATCCTTGAGTATGACGGGATGGGTAGGCGGCGGTGTTCCAATCGCATCATGTTCCGTCGCGGACTTGATGATTGGCCAAATTTCCGATGCGGAAGAGGAATATTCATTTTCCGGCACCGTCGCCAAACCCGGCGGCAGGGGCCTCGCCTTCGCCTTGTCCTCCGCTCCAGGATCGCCCCATTGCACCACGTAGTTGTCCTGCACGCGCGTGATCGCGGTTCCGTCCCACCAGTGCGCCTGCGCCAGCTTGCGGATGTTGCCGATCCATCCTTGGGAAAAGGGCGGCGGCATCAGCTGGATTACCACGCGGCGCGGTCCTGAGCTTGTCGAAGAGCCGTCGTGGTCGGGCGCGAGGTCCATCACGAGCAGGTCCGACGGCGCGATCGTCACCCAATCCGAAGCGGGGGCTGCGTCGACGATTTCGTTGGGGGAGGGGGCGTCCTTGGCCCATGCGGGAGCGGCGAGGGCGAGGGCAGCTAGGGCAATTGGTAGCGTCTTCATGGCCGCGCATCCTGACGCGCGCCGCGCGTGGGGCAAGCCCTAATCCGCTTCGTCTTCAAGCCCGTACATGTCGCTGTCCGAAAGCCCGAAGTGGTGCCCCACCTCGTGGATCAGCACATGCGCGACCACGCGTTCCAATGTCTCGCCGGGGCGCGAGTGCCAGTCGGCGAGCAGCGGCTGGCGGAACAGGCGGATGCGATCGGGCATGGTGCCAGAATGCATGATGCTGCGCTCGGTCAGCGGAATACCCTGGTAGACCCCGATCAGCCCCCACGGGCTGTCTATGCCCAGCCCGTCGAGTGTGTCGCGGTCGGCGAATTCCTCGACTGTCAGCACGATGTCGCCCAGCGTGCGCTGGAATTCGGGCGGGAGCCGTCGCATCGCGGCGCGCGCGATGTGCTCGATCTCGTGCGCCGTGGGCGCGTAGTGCGACATGTGGTTCACTCCAGCCAATCTGGAAACGCGCGAGGCTTGCTTCAAGCCCCGTAACGCCGCTTGCCAACCCCGCGCGGCGCGGCTAGGTGCGCACCCTTGCCCGACAGGCATGCGGAGCGGTGGCCGAGTGGTCGAAGGCGCTCGCCTGGAAAGTGAGTATACGTCACAAGCGTATCGAGGGTTCGAATCCCTCCCGCTCCGCCACCACGCCTTGATTTTCCTTGAAAAAATTCAAGCAAGGCCGTCAGTTCCCATAACCGCTCCCCGATAGGCGCTGCGCTTGAGGCGAACGCCAGCGGCTGGATGCGCTCAATCGGCGCCCGCCTCAACAATTCCCAACGGGGGCGGCCAGTCGTTCGTCATGACATCCGGGCAGCAAGGCCGGTGCGATCCACGGAAGCCGGAACCGACTACACACCGTACGCGACAAATCGCAGGCCCAAAGCCAGCAGAGCCGCGCGTTTCTGCAAATGGCAGCTTCTCCGTCAAATCTGACTTGGTGTCCGCGAGCAATGTCATATGAACGTGAAGGCGGACAAGACCACCGGAAATGCTTTGCGACAAAACAGCGCGCCACTGGTTTCCGAATGACGGGCAGGTAAGTCGTGCCCCAACGCCCCATATTTCGGCTTCATGCCTTCATTGGATGGGTTTCAGGAGAATGATCGCCTCCGAACGCCGTTGAACTAGACGGCATTCGTTCAGATGCTTAAGCTCGACATCATGATGATTGGACCGCGACCACAAAAAGGACGAGCGTTGCGAGCGCACCGCACGCATGAACGGCGGAACTTTATCTTTCCTACTCGGTTATTGGTTTGTATATCGGTTTCGATATATGGCTGATTCGAACGCTGAGGGGTACCAATTCCTCATCACCGATGGCGCTAAGGAGGACATGGGCGAATGCGCGAACGAAGACGCTTATGCAGCGGCGTATCTCGCAGCTTTCCTTCAAGAACTCCGTGGAAGTCCTGCGTATCTCGAGCGGATGATAGACGAAGGTTATTCCGACGATAGAGTTGAGGATATATGCGGCGTCTGGTCACTCCAAGATAAAAGAATCAACGCATATCGGACTAAGTTTGTCACCATTCGGAAGTGGCGACTTATTTTTATCGTGGATCGTCCAACTGCGCGGATTGGTCTTTTTGCAGTCATGAATCGTGATGATGACTATGAAGCCAATCGCGAATTGTGGACGGACATTGAAAGGGAATTTGATGCACTCGGCTTTACCAGATACTGATATGCTCGAATATCAGTTTCACCTCCAAAGAGGGAACGGTGGACGAGTTTCCTGCGTGTCCTCCACTGCTAATAGCGTTGTGCGCCTTGACCGCTCACAAGAGCGTCCGGTGCCTCAGGGAGCCGAGCTTCTGGATTCGTTTCTGGAATCCTTCTTGGCGCGTCCCGAAATTGCTCAGCATATGCCTGCGGCAAGGCGCGAACTTGCTCAAAACTATGCAGAGGGGGGGGCACCGCTTACGCTGCGCGCCTTACGTCTCGGCAAGGGCTTGTCCCAAAAAGAATTTGCGGTTGCGCTAGGGACGTCGCAGGCGGCTGTTTCCGAATATGAGTCACGGCATCGGAAGCCTGCTGAAGACATGATTCGTAGCTTGGCAAGAGTGCTTGAGGTTGACTTCAATACCTTGATGGAAGCCTTAGCTAATGGCTAACCCTCAAATCTTTATTTTGTTCTGCGAAGATGTCCGCGATGAGGTCGGAAACAAGCTGAGCTTGATGGGCCTTCTGGGACCCAAAATTATCCTCCCATCATCGGAAGGCGTCTTAAAGAGTGTTACGGTCGGCGCACTGTGCCGGTTTTTTGGACCCGAGCCTGTCGACGCGCAGTTTGAGATTAAATTCATTCCTGCGGAGGGGAATGAATTTAAATTGCCGCCGCCTGAGCCTATGTCTTTGACACTTGAACCCCAAGGAGATGATGGCGTTTGGACGAGCCACATCATCGGCAATTTCCAAGGACTTCCCGTTCACAACGGCATGATAATCGAAGCTACATTCAAATGTTTGGGCGAAGAGTTTGCGGCCACGCTGACTATCGAACAGCTAGCGAATTGATCGCAGGCTGAGGCGCGGACAAGATCATCCCTGATCGCTCGATTAGCGCACCAGCCGAGCGATCTCCCTCAGGTATCTAGCCGCTGCCATCGCCCTGGCTGATCGACCGCCATGTTTCCGGGCGTGGCTATTCCCCTCAGGCGGTCCCGGATTCGTGCCCCCGTGCATACGGCACCGCTTCCGCCCCTTCACGGCTGGGGATTGGCACTCCGTTCCCGAACGGGTCCGCGCCAAGCAGCGCGGGGCCGATGCCAGCCGCTCCGGTTGCATGGGATTGATCGTCAATTTTTCCATTTCCCTTCCCCCCCGTGTGGACGTTTTCGGCAATGACGGCCTGCCCGCCGCGATTATCGACGTGGACGTGCCGCACGACCTGTTCCCCGCCGCGTCGCATCCGGGCCAGCGTTTCCATTTGGTTCTGAGAAGTGCGCAGCAGCCTCGTGGCGAGATTGCCGAACGTCTGCACAGTCGGCACCCATTCCGCCGATCCAAGCTGGCTGAGCGCCCGGATCGCGGCATCGTGCGTGACATACATCTGCACCAGCAACAGCGCCTCGGCCTGATCGCGTGGGGCCATGCTTTCGATGAACGACAGCGCCGCGTTGTAGCGATCAGTCGAATCCATGCCGACTGAGCCAAGGTATTTCAGCAGTTCATTGGCGCGGGCATTCACCGGGTCCATGGAAACCGCCGCGAATGTCTTTTGCAGCTTGAGCAGCCCGTGCGCCTCGCATTTCCCGGCGATGCCGATAGACATTCCGCCTTCCGGCTTCCGCGTAAGTGTGACCTTGACCGGGTCGCGCTGCTTACGTTGCGCCACCGCAATCTCTGCAAGTTCGGTTTGCTGTCCCTTGGTCAATTCATCCCAGCCGGGAATGCTTTTCGCCAGCGTATCCTTGGCTTCCTCCGCCGTGCCCGATTCCGGCACTGCAATCTCAATCGTACTGCCCTTGGCCGGGGCTTTCGATCCGGTCGCCTTGGTCCGCCGCGCCGGTTTGGTCTTGGTATTCTTCGCCGTCATATCCGCACCTTTGAATTTCGATTTTCACACCCTCAACAGCCTTCACCCGCACCACACCACCACCGCACTCTCCTATAGAGAGGTGCGGGTGGTGCGGACGGGGTTTAGAATGGGTCATCCTCCGCACTTTCCGCACTTTCCGCACCACACGTTTGAAGGTGCGGACGGGTGCCTATCTCGCTGGGGTCAACGGGCTTGCCGACGACCACAAAGGGAACGTCACGGCCATTCACTGTCCGATGTTCAACCGCCAATGCCTCATTCTTGCGCCACGCCCGCAGGATTGCCTTTATGCGCCCCTTGTCGGTTTCGGCGGACAGGCCCGCCACCTTGGCGACCAGATGGCCAATCCAATCCTTGGCCTGCACACTCTCGCGCCAGTCACCAGCCGCAAGCCCTGTCAATCGGCGTCCAATCGGGACCCCCTATCGGCGCGCAAAAGGGACCCCCTTTGCGTTGCTTGGATTGGTTGATGCTGGGCGCGGGTTTCGCGCTGCTGGCGGCGTAGGGAGGGCGTAGCCCGAC
>JAJXVK010000116.1 GCA_021782155.1 Pseudomonadota bacterium | reverse complement strand
TATCTACGCCTTGACCACGTAAAGCGGCCCGGGAAGCTTGTTCGCGCCTTCGACCGCTTCCTCGACGGTCAGCGCCGGATAGCCCGCGGGGATATTCACGCCGAACTTGGCCAGCAGTTCCTTGGCCTGGTATTCATGGACGTTCATGGCAAGTCTCACCCCATTGCTGTTGGGCGGGACCAGGAAGGATGGCCCCGTCGGGAGTCGCGAGAGCCTTAAGCACAGCCTCCAACCTTTGGAAAGGGCGAGTTTCACCCTATTTTCGCTATTGCGAAGCAGGGGCAATAAAGGCACTTGATCGACTTCGGGTGCGTAGCGCAACATGCCTTCGCGAGACGGGCAGCAGCTACTATAAGGGCAGGTGCCCATGCTGGATTACAAACGCCTTGAAGAGATCGTGCGCGATGCCGGTCGCATCGCGCTGACGCGCTGGCCTGGGCACGGCCACGCGCCGCAGGTGTGGGACAAGTCGCCGGGCAACCCGGTAAGCGAGGCGGACCTTGCCTGCGACGCCTTCCTCAAGCGCGAACTGGGCGCGCTGCTGCCTTCGGCAGGCTGGCTGTCAGAGGAAACCGCCGACCATCCCGAGCGCCTCGCCAAGGGGCTGTGCTGGCTGGTCGATCCGATCGACGGCACGCGCGATTTCGTGCGCGGCCGCGACGGCTGGGCGGTTTCGGTCGCGCTGGTCAGCAACGGCCGGCCGCTGATCGGCCTGCTCGACGCACCGGCGCGAGGCCAGGTGTGGCGCGCTGTCGCGGGCCACGGAGCCGAGCTCAACGGGCGCAGGATCCACGCCAGCACGCGCAGCGAACTGGCGGGAGCGCGCGTGCCGGCGGATGCGCTGCCGAAGATCGATTCGGACCTCGTGCTGGTCGACAAGCCCAACTCGATAGCGCTGCGCATCGCGATGGTCGCCAACGACGAGGCCGATCTCGTCGGGACGTTGCGCTGGGGCTACGAATGGGACGTCGCTGCCGCCGCGCTGATCGCGCGCGAGGCCGGGGCGGCGGTGACCGACGCATTCGGGGGACGGCTCGCCTACAACAAGCACGACCCGCGCGCCTTCGGCGTGCTGGTCACCGCGCCGGCGATCCACCAGGCGGCGATCGAGCGGCTGGCCGACCGGGCGGCGGAATACTCGCAGGGGTGATCCCCGCCTTCGCGGGGACGCCACTTGGGTAAACCTACGCGAATTCCTCGGTGTCGATCGTGCGCTGGAGCACCGCATTGTAACGGTGACCCGCGACGGTCTGCTGGTTGATCAGCGCGCCGAGTTCGGCGACCAGTTCCGCCGAAGGCTCCCAGTCCCAGCGCGCGATGTTTTCTTCGAGGTGCGCGATCGAACTCGTGCCGGGGATCGCCACCACATGGTCCCCGCGCGAGAGAACCCAGGCGAGCGAGAGCTGCGCCGGCGCCACGCCCTCGCGCGCGGCGATCGCGCCGAACTGCCTGGCAAGGCCAGCATTGGTCTCGAAGTTGTCGTCCTGGAAGCGCGGCATCGCGAGGCGGATGTCACCCGCGGTCATGGCCTCGGGATCGAGCGCCGGGTTGGCGAGCAGCCCGCGCCCCACGGGCGAGAAGGCGACGAAGGTCGTGCCCGTCTCGCGGCAGGCTTCGAGCACCGCGATCTCGGCATTGCGCGTCATCAGCGAATATTCGGTCTGCATCGCCGCGATCGGATGGACCGCCGCGGCCCTGCGCAGCGTCTCGGCCGACATCTCGGACAGGCCGATCGAGCCGATCTTGCCCTCCTTCACGAGGTCCGCCATCGCCCCGATCGATTCCTCGATCGGCACGTTGAAGTCGCGGCGGTGGAGGTAATAGAGATCGATGTGGTCGGTCTGCAGCAATTCGAGCGAGGTCTCGACCGCCTTGCGGATCGTCTCGGGCGTGCAATCCACCCGGCGCTTGCTGCCATCGACGATGATCCCGGTCTTCGAGGACAGCAGGAACTTGTCGCGATAGGGCGACAGCACCTTGCCGATCAGCGTCTCGTTGTGCCCCAGGCCATAGATGCGCGCCGTGTCGAAGTTGTCGTAGCCCAGTTCGAGCGCACGCTCGAGCACGCGGGCGCCATCGGCTTCGGAGGGCGGGGTGCCGTAGGCCCAGCTCAGCGACATGCAACCAAGGCCAACAGGGTTGACCTCGCGGCCCGAGAGGGTGCGGCGGGAAAAGGTCATCGACGGGACTCCTCGCGTTGTCTGCGCTTCACGCGTCCCGCCGTTGCCAGCCGGGCGGCCCGCAGGTCAACCCGGCTGGTTATGAATCATAGCAATTTTGCCGTCTGGCGATGGGTCAGTTGCCACTCGCCCGCGCCGCGGCGACGTCTTCCTGCGTCACCGGCACGATCTTGATCTCGACCCGGCGGTTCTTGGCGCGGCCGTCCTCGGTGTCGTTCGAGGCGACCGGCTGGCTCTCGCCGAAGCCCTGCCAGCGAACGCGCGCCGCAGAGACCCCGCGCGAAGTGAGATAGTCCGCGACCGACTTGGCGCGCTGTTCGGACAGCTTCTGGTTGAAGTCGGCCGAACCGGTCGAATCGGTGTGGCCGTAAACGTCGATCAGGCTGTTCGGGTACTGGTTGAGCGAATTCGCCACCTGGTCGAGCGTCGAGCGGAAGCCCGGCTGGATCGCGAAGCTGCCGACCGGGAAGGTCACGCCGTCCGGCAGGTTGACGAGGATCGACTTGCCGTTGTCCGCGGTCGTCACGTCGACACCGCTGCCCGCTGTCGATTCCTTCAGCTGCTTGATCTGCTTGTCCATGGTGTAGCCGACCGCGCCGCCGGCGATGCCGCCGATGCCCGCACCGATGATGCGGCCCGTGCCCCCTCCGATCAGCCCGCCAAGCAGCATGCCCGCCAGGGCGCCGCCGCCGGCGCCGAGCGCGGTTCGCGAGACCTTTTGCTGGCCGGTGTTGGGATCGGTGACACAGCCGGCGAGGCTGACGAGCGAGACGGCGGCGACGCCGGAGATCAATGCGCGACGAAGTTTCATGCTGGAACGGTCCTTTCGCATCCGCGGGCTTCTGGCTGAGCCCGGACCAGCCATAGGGCATGCCAAGCCTATCGGGAACCTGAACGAACATCCATCTCGGACGGTTTCCGCGCGCCCACGCCCTCGTGCGCGGGAATTCAAGGGTCTTCGCCTCTCCCCGCGAATCTGCTAGCGCCGTCGGCGTGTCTCCTTTTCCCTGGCCAGACCTGTTCATCATCCTCGGCCTCGTCGTGCTCAACGGGCTGTTCGCCATGTCGGAGCTGGCGATCGTCTCGGCGCGCACCGCGCGGCTGAGGGTCGCGGCCGAAGGGGGAAGCAAGGCGGCGGAAACCGCACTGACGCTGGCGAGCAACCCGGGCAAGTTCCTCTCGACCGTGCAATCGGGGATCACGCTCGTCTCGATCATCGCCGGCGCCTATTCGGGCGCGAGCCTGGGAGGTCCGGTCGCGGAACGGCTCGCTGCGCTCGGCATGCCGGCCGACTGGACCGAGCAGGCCGGCTTCGCGCTGGTTATCGCTGTCACGACCTATGTCAGCCTTGTGGTCGGCGAACTTGTCCCCAAGCAGCTCGCGCTGCGCGCCGCCGAGCCGATCGCGCTCACCGCCGCGCGGCCGATGGCCATGCTCGCGCGCGCTACCGCGCCTGCCGTGTGGTTGCTCGACCGCTCCTCGGCGCTGATCCTGCGGCTGATCGGCGCCCGCCCGGCAGGCGGAGGCACGGTCACCGCCGAGGAACTCCACATGATCTTCGCCGAAGCCACGCGCTCGGGGGTGATCGAGGAAGACGACCGCGCGATCATGACCGGCATCATGCGCCTCGCGGAGCGCCCCGCGCGCGAAGTGATGACCCCGCGCACCGAGCTCTACTGGATCGAGCGCCGCGCCGCCGAAGCCGATATCCGCGCCGCCATCGCCGAGTGTCCGCACAGCCTCATGCCCGTCGCCGATTGCTCGGTCGACAGGATCGTCGGCGTGGTCAAGGTGCGCGACATCCAGGCGACGCTGCTGCGCGGACGCAAGGTCCAGCTCGGCCGGATGATGAGGAAGCCGGTGATCGTGCCCGACCACCTCGACGCGATGGACGCGCTGCGCGTGCTGCAGACCGCCGACGTGGCGATGGCGCTGGTCCACGACGAATACGGCCACCTCGAAGGTATCGTCACGCCCGCCGACCTGCTCTCGGCCATCGCCGGGGACTTCGTGTCCCACCAGGACGAAGGCGACGATCCGCAAGTGGTGGAGCGCGAGGACGGTTCGCTGCTCATCGCCGGTTCGATGCCCGCCGATGCGCTGGGCGAACGGCTCGGCATCGACCTGCCCGAGGACCGCGACTACGCCACCGCCGCGGGCTATGTGCTGTCGGTGCTGCGGCGCCTGCCCAAGGAAGGCGAACACTTCCACGACCGTCACTGGCGCTTCGAAGTGGTCGACATGGACGGGCGCCGGATCGACAAGCTGCTCGTCACGCGCAGCGCGCCGGACCCTCGGGACGAGTCACCGGCGGAGGCCTGACGCGCTCTGCCGCGCCGCGATCAGCCCAGCAGTTGCGCCACCGGCACGTAGTCGTAGCCCAGTTCGCGCGCCACGGCCTCGTAGGTCACCCGCCCGCCCGAGACGTTGAGCCCCGCCGCGAGGTGCGGGTTGGCCGCCAGCGCCGCTTTCCAGCCCAGGCCGGCAATGCGCAGCGCGTGCGGCAGCGTCACGTTGTTGAGCGCATAGGTGCTGGTGCGCGCCACCGCGCCGGGCATGTTGGCGACGCAGTAGTGGACCACGCCGTCGACCACGAAGGTCGGCGCGTCGTGGGTGGTCGGGTGGCTGGTCTCGAAGCAGCCGCCCTGGTCGATGGCGACGTCGACCAGCACCGCGCCGGGCTTCATGTCGCCCAGCATGTCGCGGGTGACGAGCTTGGGTGCCGCCGCGCCGGGGATCAGCACCGCGCCGATGACCAGGTCCGCCTCGCAGACCGATTCGTGGAGGTTCGCCTTGTTGGAAAAGCGCGTCTTGGCGCGGCTTTCGAAGTGGATGCCCAGCCGTTCGAGCGCTTCGGGATCGCGGTCGAGGATCGTCACGTCGGCGCCGAGGCCCACCGCCATCTGCGCGGCGTTGAAGCCGACCACGCCGCCGCCGATCACCGCAACCTTGCCCGGCATCACGCCCGGCACCCCGCCGAGCAGCACCCCGCGCCCGCCATGCGCCTTCTCGAGCGCGGTGGCGCCGGCCTGGATGCTCATGCGCCCGGCGACCTGGCTCATCGGCTTCAGCAGCGGCAGCGATCCGCCGGGACCGGTGACGGTCTCGTAGGCGATCGCGGTGACGCCCGACTTCACAAGGTCGGCGGTCTGCCCGGGATCGGGGGCGAGGTGGAGGTAGGTGAAGAGGATCTGCCCCTCGCGCAGCATCGCGCGTTCGGCCGCCTGCGGCTCCTTGACCTTCACGATCAACTCGCAGCCTTCGAACACCGCCTTCGCGCCGGACTGGATCATGCCGCCTGCGGCGAGGTAGTTGGCGTCGCTCGCGCCGATGCCCAACCCCGCGCCGCTTTCGACCCACACCTCGTGACCGTGTGCGACCAGTTCATGCACGCTCTCGGGGGTCAGGCCGACGCGGTATTCATGATTCTTGATTTCCTTGACGGTGCCGACGCGCATGAGGCCTCTTCGAATCCGTTGCCGTCCGGGAAGATACGCCCGTTCGCGCGGGAAGTTTCACCTGAAATCGCCTTCCACGCCACCGAGTTTGGTGATATTTCCTGACTTTCCGACATATACCGGAATATTTTATTATGGATCGTGCCGATGTTGCCCTGATCGAAGCGCTGCAGCGCGATTCGTCGCGTTCGATTGCCGAACTGTCCGACGCCGTCGGACTGTCCCCCTCGGCCTGCCACCGTCGCATCAAGTCGCTCGAGGAAGCAGGGCTCGTCGCGGGCTATGCGGCGCGGATCGATCCGCGCAAGCTGGGGCTCAGGCTCATGGCCTTCGTCGAGATCACGCTCACCAGCCAGAGTCGCGAGGCGATGGACCGTTTCGAGGCGGCGGTGCAGGACTTCGACGACATCCTCGACTGCCACCTGATGTCGGGCGCCGCCGACTACCTGCTGCGCGTAGCGGCGGCGGACCTCGACCAGTTCGACCGCATCCACCGCAACTGCCTCGCGCGGCTGCCCGGCGTCTCGTCGATGCGATCGGCCTTCGCGATCCGGCAGATCAAGCCGTGGCGCGGCTATCCGGTGCCGAAGTCGTAAGCCACGCGCCCCTTGCCGCCACCCGGCGCGATGCCTAGCTCTCGCGCCATGGACTTCGACATGGCAACCCTTTCGCCGGGCGAGCGCTACAAGCTGCTGGTCAACACCGTCACCCCGCGCCCGATCGCGTGGACGGTGACGCAGGACAGCGACGGCGTGGTGAACTGCGCGCCGCACAGCTTCTTCAACGTGCTGTCGAACCGGCCGCCGCTGATCGCGCTGGGGCTGATGCCGCACCCCGAAGGCGGCGACAAGGACACCGCGCGCAACATCCGCGCGGCGGGCGAGTTCACCGTGGCGCTGGTCAGCGAAGTCGATGCCGAGGCGATGAACCTGACCGCGATCGACGCGCCGCCGGGCACCGACGAACTGGCCCTCGCCGACGTCGCCACGCGGCCGGCCTCCAAGGTCAAGCCGCCGCTGATCGCTGCGGCGCCGGTAACGATGGAGTGCCGTACCTGGCAGCTGATCGAACCCGCGCCCGGCAACCTCATCGTGCTCGGCGAAGTGCTCGCCATGCACATCGACGACGCCTTCCTCGGCGACGAGAACGGCAAGCTGCGCATCGACACCCCGGCCATGAAGCTGATCGGCCGCACGCACGGCACCGGGAGCTATGTCCGCAACGGCGACAGCTTCGAGATGAAGCGAAAGGCCTGGCCGCTCCCGGAAGGCTGATCCTCAGGCGTTGCGCACCATCAGCCCGCCGTCGACCGGGATCACCGCGCCGGTGATGTACGAGGCGGCAGGCAGGCACAGCGACAGCGTGACATGCGCGACTTCCTCGGGTTCGCCATAACGGCGCATCGCGGTGCGGCGTCTCGCGTAGAGGTCCTTGTCCGCCTCGGGCACGGCTTGCGTCATGCCGGTGCGGATCGGGCCCGGACAGACGCAGTTGACCGTGATCCCTTCCTTGCCCAGCTCGAGCGCCAGCGCGCGGGTGAGGCCCGTCACGCCCGCCTTGGCTGCGCAATAGGCGCTGTCATAGGCGGTCGCGCCGAGCGCTTCGGTCGAAGCGATGTTGACGATCCGGGGGCTTGGCGACTTGCGCAAGTGCGGCAGCGCGGCGCGGATCACGCGCTGGTGCGCGGTGAGGTCGATGCGCACGATGCGCTCCCAGTTTTCCTCGTAGCCCTCGTCGTCGATCGGGCGGAAGCCAGAGACGCCAGCATTGTTGACGACGATGTCGAGCCGGTCCTGCCAGCGCGCGACTTCGGCCACGCCGCGCGCAATCGCGGCCGCTTCGCCCACGTCGATATGGAAGCCGCGCGCGGTTCCGCCATCGGCGGTGACAAGGGCTACGGTTTCGGCAAGCCCTTCTTCGTTGACGTCGGCGCAGGCGACCCATGCCCCCTCGGCGGCAAAGACCCGCGCCGTCGCGCGCCCCATCCCGCTCGCCGCACCCGTAACGAGCGCGACCATGCCCTTTATCGAACGGCTGAACCTCTCCATGCCCTCTCCTCTCGTGAGTTCGGGCGGCAGGCTATCATGCGAGAGGATTGAGGACAGGGGGATTGTGTGGAGCAGCGCCGCGGAAACGATCGGCTGCTATTTGCAGGCTGGCCTGGCCGCGCAATTGGTCCAAGTGTCGAGGCTGGCGGACCTCTCGCGGGTGCCTGCCCCGCTGCGACTAGCCAAGTCTCGCTCCCCTCCCGCTTGCGGGAGGGGTTGGGGGTGGGCCAGCGCGACAGCAGCAATGTCGCCGTATTCGCAATGACTCGTCTTGGGGGACCGCGCGAGAACGGGTTGCCCCGCCCCCCTACAGCGTGTTCCCGTCCCGGTCGCGATAGATCTCGCGCCGGCCCACGTGGTTCGCCGGCCCCACAAACCCGTCCGCTTCCATCTTCTCGATCCACTTGGCGGCGGTGTTGTAGCCCACGCCCATCTGGCGCTGGATCCAGCTTGCGCTCGCCTTCTGGCTTTCGAACACCAGCTGGCAGACCTGGCGGTACTTGCGCTCCTCGGGCGCATCCGAAGCCGAATCGATGTCGTCGAAGCCGAAGCCGAAGCCGCCGTCCTCGGGCTCCTCGGTGACCGAATCGACGTATTCGGGTGTGCCCTGTGTGCGCCAGTGTTCGGACACCAGCTCGACCTCCTCGTCGGAAACGAACGGGCCGTGGACGCGCTTGATCGGGTCGGTGTTGGGCTTGTAGAGCATGTCGCCCTTGCCCAGGAGCTGCTCGGCGCCCTGTTCGCCCAGGATCGTGCGGCTGTCGATGCGGCTGGTGACGGCAAAGCTGATGCGCGTGGGCAGGTTCGCCTTGATCACGCCGGTGATGACATCGACCGAGGGGCGCTGCGTCGCCATGATCAGGTGGATGCCCGCGGCGCGGCTTTTCTGCGAGAGGCGCTGGATCAGCACCTCGATTTCCTTGCCCACGGTAACCATGAGGTCGGCCAGCTCGTCGACGATCACCACGATCTGCGGCAGGACCTCGTAGTCGAGCTGTTCTTCCTCGAACATCTCCTCGCCGGTCTCGGGATCGAACCCGGTCTGCACGCGGCGGCCGAGCGGCTTGCCCTTCGAGGCGGCGGCGCGGACCTTGTCGTTGAAGCCCGCGATGTTGCGCACGCCGACCGAACTCATCATCCGGTAGCGGCGTTCCATCTCCTCCACCGCCCATTTCAGCGCGCGCACCGCCTTGGCCGGTTCGGTCACGACGGGCGACAAGAGGTGCGGGATGTCGTCGTAGCTCTTGAGTTCGAGCACCTTGGGATCGACGAGGATCAGGCGGCATTCCTTGGGCGTCAGCCGGTAGAGCAGCGACAGGAGGATGCAGTTGAGCCCCACCGACTTGCCCGAACCGGTGGTGCCCGCGACCAGCAGGTGCGGCATGGCGGCAAGGTCGGCGACGATCGGTTCGCCCGCGATGTCCTTGCCGAGGATGATCGGCAGCATGCCGCGCGCGTTGGCGAAGGCGTCGCAGGCGACCAGTTCGCGGAACGAGACCATCTGGCGGTCGGCGTTGGGCAACTCGATGCCCATCACCGTGCGCCCCGGGATCGACGAGACGCGCGCCGAAATCGCGCTCATGTTGCGGGCTATGTCGTCGGCAAGGCCGATGACGCGCGCCGCCTTGGTGCCGGGTGCGGGCTCAAGCTCGTACATCGTCACCACCGGGCCGGGGCGCACCGCGGTGATCTCGCCCTGCACCTTGAAATCGTCGAGCACGTTCTCGAGCAGGCGCGCGTTGCGTTCGAGCGCGAGCTTGTCGATCTTCTGCTCCGAGCCGGGCGCCGGTTCGTGCAGGATCTCGATCGGCGGCAGCGAGTAGGTATCGAACAGGTCACGCTGCTTGGCCTTGGAACTGGCCTTGGCCGGCGCGGGCGGGCGGCGCGGATCGACGATCTCGGTCGGGCGGC
>JAJXVK010000115.1 GCA_021782155.1 Pseudomonadota bacterium | reverse complement strand
GCGGTTCTGCTGCGCCATCAGCCGGCGCTGGAGCCGGTTGGCGAGCTTGGTCACGATCGACTGCAGGCCCTTGAGCTGGGCATCGAGATAGGCGCGCAGCCGTTGCAGCTCGTCGTCGTCGCAGAGTTCCTCGGCGCCCACGACCTCGTCGAAGGCCACGGTGTAAGCCTTGTAGTCGAACGATTCGGGCAGGTCGGTCCACGGGCGGTTCGAGCGGGTGGGAAGCATCCCCTCCTCGCCGTCGTCGGTCATCTCGCCTTCGTCGGAATCCTCGGGGCGCTCGATCTCGGTCTCGCCGTCGCTCTCGTCGTCGCCCTCGGAAGTTTCGCCCGCGACTTCGGACGGCTGGTCGTCCTGCTGCTGGTCCGAATCCTCGCCGTCCTGGTTCTGGTCCTCGCCGTCCTCGCCTTCGTCCTCGTCGGTTTCGGGCGGCGTTTCGTCAGGCCCGCGCGTCAGACCGAGGTGCTGGAGCATGTCGAGCGCCACAGACTGGAAGGCGTCCTGATCGTCCAGCGCGGCGGCGAGCGAAGCGAAGTCCGCGCCGGCGCGATCCTCGATCCATTCCCGCACCATCTCGGTGCCGGTGCGCGCCGAATCGGGCACCGGCTGGCCGGTCAGCCGCTCGCGCAGCAACAACGAGAGCGCGGTCTGGACGGGCACGTCCTCCGCCTTTCCGGCGCGGGCGATGGGATCCGAGGCGGTGCGGATGGTCAGCGCCGAATCGAGGTTGTGGCGCATCCCCGCATAGTCGCGCGCGCCCAGCGCCTCGTAGCGCACCTGTTCGACCGCATCGTAGCAGGCGCGCGCGACCGGCTCGGCCGGCGCGTGCTTCGCGTGGTTCGCGGTGTCGTGGTGCAGAACCTTCAAGGCCATCGAATCGGCGAAGCCCCGCGCCTCGGCGATCTGCGAGGCCGAGAGGTTCCGGCCCGGCATCGGCACGCGGAAATGGCTGCCCGACTGGCTGGGCGCGTCGGCGGTCCACGCCACCTCGACCTCGGGCTCGTGCGCGATCGCGCGCGACGCACCGGTCAGCGCAAGCTTGAACTGATCGAGGGGGGATTCGTCACGCATTCGCTTGCTTTAACAACTTCATGCGCTCCCGCGAAGGCGGGAGCCTGGTGCAGCTGGGTCCCCGCCTTCGCGGGGACGCACAAGAAAAGCAAGGATCGTGTGACCCCGCCCCCGTCAGCCGATCGACTGACCGGTCTTCGCCCAGTCGGCGAGGAAGCCCTCGATGCCCTTGTCGGTCAGCACGTGCTTGACGAGCCCGCGGATCACCGCGGGAGGCATCGTGGCGACGTCTGCGCCGATCTTCGCGCTTTCCAGCACATGCACGCCGTGGCGGACAGAAGCGACGAGGATCTCGGTGGCGAAGGCGTAGTTGTCGTAGATCAGGCGGATGTCGCGGATAAGGTCCATGCCATCGAAGCCGTTGTCGTCGTGGCGGCCGACGAAGGGCGAGATGAAGGACGCGCCGGCCTTGGCGGCGAGCAGCGCCTGGTTGGCCGAGAAGCACAGCGTGACGTTGACCATCGTGCCGTCCCCGGTCAGCGCCTTGCAGGTCTTCAGGCCGTCGAAGGTGAGCGGCACCTTGATGCACACGTTGTCGGCGATCTTGCGCAGGATTTCGGCCTCGCGCATCATGCCCTCGTGGTCGAGCGCGACGACTTCGGCGCTGACCGGCCCATCGACCATGCCGCAGATTTCCTTCGTCACTTCCATGAAGTCGCGGCCCGATTTGGCGATCAGCGAGGGATTGGTGGTCACGCCGTCGAGCAGGCCGGTCGCTGCCAGGTCCTTGATTTCGGCGGTATCGGCGGTGTCGACGAAGAACTTCATGGGTGGGCCCTTCCGGCTGGGGAGGTGATTCTTGCCCCCGCCTATAGGCAAGCGCGGCCCTGCTGTCAGGCCATGTGGAAAAGCGGCGCTTGCGGCGGGGCGGTCCGGCCCCATAGAGGGAAGCGATGGACCGCGTCCGCTGCCTCGTCTTCAACGCCGCGCTCGGCCCGCTCGACTACCGGGTGCCGAAGGGGATGGAGGTCGGACCGGGCAGCGTCGTGGTCGCTCCGCTCGGCCCGCGTCAGATCGTCGGGATCGTCTGGGAAGCGGAGCGGCTGCCCGGCACCGACGTTCCCGAATCGAAGCTGCGGCCCCTGCTGGGCGTGCTGCCCGTGCCGCCGCTCGGCGCGCCGTTGCGCCGGTTGATCGAGTGGACCGCCGACTACTACCTCGCCCCGCTCGCCTCGGTCGCGCGCATGGCGCTGTCGAGCAGCGCGGCGCTGCGCGGCGGGAGCACGGTCACCGAGTACCGCCTGACCGGCGAGGTTCCGGAGCGCATGACCCCGCAGCGCGCCGTGGCCATGGAGGCGCTCTACGAACAGCAAGGCACGATCCGCGAACTGGCCGAGATCGCGGGCGTTTCCGAAGGCGTGCTGCGCGGCATGGTCAATACGCACATGCTCGAAGCGATCGCGGTCGATGCCGATCGGCCCTATCCCGAGCCCGATCCCGACCACGACGAGCCGGAACTGAGCGAGGCGCAGGCCGCCGCCGCGGGCCGCTTTGTCAAGGCCGTCCACGCGCACGAATTCGCCCCCTTCCTGCTCGACGGCGTCACCGGGTCGGGCAAGACCGAGACCTATTTCGAAGCGATCGCCGCCGCGCTGCGCGACAAACGGCAAGTGCTCGTCCTGCTTCCCGAGATCGCGCTGACCGAAACCTTCCTCAAGCGCTTCGAGGACCGATTCGGCGTCCCGCCGGTCACATGGCACTCATCGCTCAAGTCTAGCGAACGGCGGCGTGCATGGCGTTCGGTGGCGTTCGGGGACGCCAGGGTCGTGGTCGGCGCCCGCTCGGCGCTGTTCCTGCCCTTCGCCCGGCTGGGGCTCATCGTCGTCGATGAAGCGCACGAGATCAGCTTCAAGCAGGACGACGGGGTGCGCTACAACGCGCGCGACGTGGCGGTGATGCGCGGCCTGTTCGAGAAGGTGCCGGTGGTGCTCGCCAGCGCCACCCCCGCGCTCGAGAGTCTGCAGATGGCCGAGGCCGGCCGCTACGAACGCATCGTGCTGCCCGACCGCTTCGGCGGCGCCACGATGCCCGAGATCCGCGTCGTGAACCTCACCGAAACGCAGCCCGAGCGTGGCAAGTGGCTCGCCCCGCCGCTGGTCGAGGCGCTCAAGGACCGACTGGCGAAGGGCGAACAGTCGCTGCTGTTCCTCAACCGGCGCGGCTATGCCCCGCTGACGCTGTGCCGCAAGTGCGGCTATCGCTTCCAGTGCCCCAACTGCTCGGCCTGGCTGGTCGAGCACCGGCTTTCGCGGCGGCTCGCCTGCCACCACTGCGGGCACGAAGTCCCGCCGCCCGAGACCTGCCCCGACTGCGGCGAGCCCGATTGTATGGTCGCCTGCGGCCCCGGCGTAGAGCGCATTGCGGACGAGGTCGCGCAGATCCTCCCCGAAGCGCGCGTCGCGCTCGTGACTTCGGACACGCTGACCAGCCCCGCCAAGGCCGCCGACTTCGTCGCGCGGACGAGCGAAGGGGCGATCGACGTGATCGTGGGCACCCAGCTCGTCACCAAGGGCTACCACTTCCCCGAACTGACGCTGGTCGGCGTGGTCGACGCCGACATGGGACTGGAAGGCGGAGACCTGCGCGCGGCCGAGCGCACCTACCAGCAGGTCGCGCAAGTCGCCGGGCGCGCCGGGCGCGGCGAGAAGCCGGGCGAAGTGCTGATCCAGACGCGCCATCCCGAAGCCCCGGTGATCGAAGCGCTGGCGAGCGGCGACCGCGATGCCTTCTACGAAGCCGAAGCCGAAGCGCGCCGCCAGGCCCACGCCCCGCCGTTCGGACGCTGGGCGGCGATCATCGTCTCAAGCGAGGACGAGGCCGAAGCGCGCGATGCCGCGCGCGCGATCGGCGGCACCGCGCCGCGCCTGCCCGACCTGATGGTGCTCGGCCCCGCGCCCGCGCCGCTCTCGCTGCTGCGCGGCCGTTATCGCTATCGGCTGCTGGTCAACGCGCGGCGTTCGACCGAACTGCAGCGCATCTTGCGCGACTGGCTCGATCCGCTGCAGTTTGCGCCGGGCGTGCGGGTCGGAGTCGATGTCGATCCCTACAGTTTCGTGTGACCCCCAACCACATAACGGGAGAAGTGCCGTGCTCACCGTCCACCACCTGGGAATTTCGCAATCCGAACGCATCGTCTGGCTCTGCGAGGAGCTGGGGATCGACTACCGGCTCAAGCGCTACGAGCGGCGCGAGGACAACCGGCTTGCGCCCGACGATTACAAGGCGCTGCACCCGATGGGGATCGCGCCCGTCATCACCGATGGCGACCTGGTGCTGGGCGAAAGCGGCGCGATCTGCGAGTACATCGATCAGAAGTACGGCAACCGGCAGCTTTCGCCGGGGCCCGCCGACCCCGACTTCGCCGACCACCTGTTCTGGTTCCACTGGTCGAACGGCACCTTCATGGCGACGCTGCTCATGCAGCTCGCGGTGACGTTCGCGGGCGGCGATCCGGCGGCGGGGTTCGTGGGCGAGCGCGCGCGGATCAGCTGGGAGCTGATCGAGCAGCGGCTGGGCCAAGCGCCCTATTTCGGCGGGCGCAACCTTACCACCGCCGACATCATGATGGTCTACTCGCTGACCACGGCGCGCGCTTTCCGCAATGCTTCGATCGATGCCTTTCCCAACGTTCGGGCCTACCTCGCCCGCATCGGCGAGCGCCCGGCCTATCGCATCGCGATGGCCAAGGCCGAACCTGGCATGGAGCCATACCTAACCTGACGCGACCTTGCCGCGCGCCTGCGCGAGGCTGACCAGCCGTCCCTTGCGCCGCGCGGCCTCGAGCATCGCGAGCCCGGCGAGAGTCGCAACCACCATTGCGACGGCGGAAGCCTCGAGCCCGAAGTCCCCACCGGTCAGCCACTCGGGGCCGATCCGCCGCGTGACCAGCAGCCCGAGCGGCGCCTCGCCGCCCGACACGGGCACGCTGAACACCCAGCCCTGCGTGAAGTTCCACGCCGCGTGCAGGCCCGCCGCGAGCCAAAGCGTGCGCGTCAGCATGTAGGCCGCGCCGAGCAGTATCCCCGCCTCGACCGCGATGGCGAGCGCGGCGAACCACGTTGCGCCCGGGTTGGCGAGATGCGCCGCGCCGAACAGCGTCGAGGTGATCGCCAGCGCAGCGATCGAGCCGAGCAGTCCTTCGAGGTGGCGGTAGATGATGCCCCGGAACAGCGTCTCCTCGAACGTTCCCGAAATCACTGCCATCGCCAGCATCGACCAGATCTGGCCCGCGCCGCGCACGCCGAGCACTTCGAACCCGCCGAGCAGCGCGACGATCCCGGCCATCCCGCTGAACAGCAGGAAGCCAAAAGCAAGGCCAGCCGGAAGTTCGCGCGCCATGCCCGCGAGCGGGAACTCGCGGTCGGCCGACCGCTCGATCCAGCGCCGGCATCCCTTCCACGCCAGCACGATTCCCGCCGCCGTCACTACCGCCCCGCCAAAGAGCGCGGGCGTGTTACGGCCCAGCGGAAACTTGTGCGCCAGCGTCGAGAACAGCACCGCGACCGCGACGATAACAACCGCCTCGACCACTAACTGGACCAAGTGGAAGCCCAGCGCCTTGCGAAACAGTCTGGTCATACCCTCTCCCGCTTTGCCGTATTAGAACGGCAAAGCAGTGACGGGGATCAGCGTCAAGCCTTGCCGCCGCGCTCGCGCGCCAGCAGTTCGCGCTTGATGTCGAGGCCGTAGGCATAACCGCCGAGGCTTCCGTCCGATCGGATCACGCGGTGGCAGGGGATCAGCACCGCGACGTTGTTCGCCCCGTTGGCCGATCCCGCCGCGCGCACCGCGTCGGGCTTTCCGGCGGCGGCTGCGATCTGCGCGTAGCTGCGCGTCTCGCCGGCGGGGATGCGGCGCAGTTCGCGCCAGACCGCCTCCTGGAATGCGGTGCCCTTCACGTCGAGCGGGATGTGGGCATAGTCGCCCGGCGCTTCGACCGCGGCCACGACCTCGCCGAGCAGCGCCGCGAAGTCCGCGCCGCCCTCGACCAGCTCCGCCTTTGGAAAGCGCTCCTCCAGCGCCTCGCGCCCTTCGGCGAACGAGAGGCGGCACACGCCCTTGTCCGTTGCCGCGACCAACATTGCGCCCAGGCTGGTCGGTACGACCGCCCAGTGGATCGTCACCCCCCTGCCCCCGTTCGCCCAAGCCGATGGCGCCATGCCGAGCCGTCCTTCCTGTTCCTCGTAGAAGCGCGACGGGCCCGAATAGCCCGCGTCGTAGATCGCATCGGTCACCCGCCCGCCCTCGCTCAACACCTCCGCCGCACGCTCGCTGCGCAGCGCGCGGGCATAGGCGGCGGGCGACAACCCGGTGTGCCGGGTGAACACGCGCTGGAAATGCGCGGGGGAATAGCCCGTTTCCTGCGCCAGCGCGGCCAGCGCGAGCGGCTGGCCCGCCGCCTTGATCGCGGCGATGGCGGCCAGCACCGCGCGTTCGTCGCGGCTGACCTCGTCGGGTGAGCAGCGCTTGCAGGGGCGCAGGCCCGCCGCTCGCGCGGCAGCGCCGTCGACAAAGAAGCGCACGTTCTCGCGCCTTGGATGCCGCGCCGCGCATGAGGGGCGGCAATAGATGCCGGTCGTCAGCACGCCTGTGACGAAACGCCCGTCGCACGAACGGTCGCGCGCGAGCACGGCGCGCCAGGCATCGTCGGGATCGATCGTGTCGGGCATGGTCCGGACGGTCATGGCACTCTCCGCGTCTATGGCAAGCGCGACGTTCCTGGCCCCTCAGAGCGACCGATACATCCCGCGCCTTGCGGTCAAAGCTATCGCTAGCCTAAGAACGCCGGAGTGATCCGCCTGTTCGCCTCGCTGCTGCTTGCCTTCGCCGCGCTGTTCGTCACGCCCGCCCGCGCAGAACCGTCGGACATCGCCGCGGCCGCGCGGTCGGTGGTGCGAATCGTGCTATTGCAGAGCGACGGCTCGCACACCCGGCTGATCGGGCACGGATCGGGCTTCGCGGTGTCGCCAACGCTGGTTGTAACCAACGCCCACGTGGTCGAGCGAATGCGCGAGGACGACACGATGATCGTCGGCATCGTCCCGCCCGAGGGACGTAAGGGCTATCTTGCGAAGCTCGTCGCATTTTCCCCGCGCAACGACCTGGCGCTGCTGCAACTGGCCGAACCCGGATCGATTCCCGCCGCCACGCTGTTCTCCGGCGCGGTGGGCGACAGCGCGCAGGTGTTCGCGGTCGGTTATCCGGGCAACGTCGACCTCGCACAGGGTCTGTCGATGGCCGACCTGGTCGATCCGCAGACTCCGGTCAAGACTCTCGGTTACGTTTCCGCGGGGCGCAGCGCCAAGGGCTTCGACACGATCCTCCACACTGCGCCTATCGGAACGGGCAATTCGGGCGGGCCGCTGCTCGATGCCTGCGGGCGCGTGGTCGGGGTCAACAGCTTCGGCACTGTCAGCGACAACGGCACCGACAGCTCGTTCTTCTTCGCCGTGTCGATGCGCGAGCTCATCCCGTTCCTGCGCCAGGCGGGTGCCGAATCGCATGCGACCGACGTGCCGTGCCAATCGCTCGCCGCCTACCAGGACGAGCAGGACCGCCGCGCGCTCGACGCCGAGGCGAAGAACGCCGCCGACAGCGCGGCCAGAGCCGAAGCGCAGCAGCGCTCGACCGAACAGGCGCTGCACCAGGCCGAGATGGACGTGCTGACCGAGCGCGACAACGGACTGGCGCTGGCCGCGCTGCTGCTCGCCGCCGCGGTCGTCGCGGGCGCCGGCGCGCTGACCTGCGCCACGCGCGAGCGCGAGCGCCAGACGAAAATCGCCGGTGGTGCCGGGGTCGCGCTGCTGGTCGGCGCGGTGGTGGTGTGGCTTGTCCGTCCGCCGCTCTCCTCGATCGACGAGCGCGCCAAGGACCTGCTTGCCACACCCGCCGCATCGCCATCGCCTTCGGCCAGTGCGTCGGCATCGGACGGCACGGGCAAGATGGCCTGCGTGTTCGACCCCCAGCTGAGCCGCGTAACTGTGTCCGACATCACCGACGTGCCGCTGGCCTTCGCCGACAACGGCTGCGTCAATGGCCGCACCCAGTACGGGCTCGACGCGAACGGCTGGTCTCGCGTGCTGGTGCCCAGTTCGGAAGAGACCGTCTCGGTCAACAGCTACGACCCGACGACCCGCACCTATACTGTGGAACGCTACCTGCTCGATCTCGGCACGATGACGCAGGCACGCGACGCGCGCGGCAAGTTTTCGCCCCCGCAGTGCGGCGTCGACGAAGCCACCTCTCGCCATCTTGGCGCGGCGCAGGACGCGATCAAGGCCATGCTCCCGCCGCGCCCGCAGGAACGGCTGGTCTATCATTGCTCGGCGCAGCCCTGATTCGATTCGGGCGGCTGCGCTAACCGCCCAGCACGCGGAACAGCTGCAAGGTCCGCTCGCGCGCCAGCTCGGCGCTTTCCTCGTGGTAGTCCTTGCGCCGGTCCGAGTTGAACCCGTGCCCGGCCTCGTAGACGAAGACCTGCGCGGTCGGGTGCCGCTTTTCGATCAGCTCTTCGACCGGCGCGAATTCCACCAGCGAATCATAGCGCCCGAAATGCGCGATCGTCGCGCAGCGCGGCGGCTCGTCGGCAAAGCGCGTGGCGACATAGCCGCCGTAATAGCACGAGGCCGCCGCGAGCCCGTCGTGCGTCTGCGCCAGCCGCCACGCGACCGAGCCGCCGTAGCAATAGCCGACGATGAACACCGGGCCGCCCTTTTCGCCGAGCCAGTCGATGCAGCGTGCGGTGTCCGCCAGGCTCTGCTCGAAGGCGTGCTCGCCGCGCGCGATCTCGATGGCGCGCTCGTAGCTCGGGCCGGCATAATCCGCTGCAAAGCCGGGGGCTTCGCGGTCGAACAGGCCGGGGCTCAGCACTTCGTATCCGTCGGCCGCGTATTCGTCGCAAAGCTCGCGGATGTGTTCGGTGACACCGAAAATTTCCTGCACGAGCACCAGCCCGCCCCGGCGCTCGCCCTGCGCGGCGGCGCGGTAGACCGGCATGGCGTAGCCGTCGTCCATCGCAATCGTGATCCATTCGCCCATCGCATCGCCTCCGTCCGCCAGCCTTGAACTGGCCATTGGGTCGATCCCTTTCGCGCATCTTGCTAATGCGCACAATCGTTGCTAGGCGCGCCCCCGTCTGGGGGGTGAGAGTGCGGGTTTCCGCGCTCCTTTCACCCTGTCAGCCCACCACGATAGGGGACATTAGGCGCGTGGAGATTTCCGGCGGGATAACGGCCAGCCTGGCAGGGCGCTACGCTGCGGCGCTGTTCGAACTGGCCAGTGAAAAGGGCGCGGTCAGCGCGGTCGAGAGCGATCTCGACAAGCTCGACGCGGCCATTCGCGAATCGGATGAGCTTTCGTCGCTGATCCGCAACCCCCAGGTGAGCCGCGAGGCGGCCGCCAAGGCGATGGATGCGGTCGCCGGCCTGCTCGGCCTCGATGCGTTGACGAAGAATTTCCTCGGCGTGCTCGCGGGCAACCGGCGGCTTTCCTCGCTTTCCGCCATGATCCGCGCCTCTGCCGCGATCGCAGCCGCGCAGCGCGGC
>JAJXVK010000114.1 GCA_021782155.1 Pseudomonadota bacterium | reverse complement strand
TTGATAGCCATAAAACCGCCCTACGGCGCCCCGCTACCCCAGGACCAGCCGCGCGCCGGCCGAAAAATCGAGGTAGGCGGCGCCCGATTAATTGCCGGCGCGCGACCTGGCAGGCGGAGACTATGCCAAGGGGTGCGGTATGTCCAGCCCTCACGGGCGCGCCTCGCGGAGCTCGCGGATCGCGGCGCGGTCCCAATTGTCCTCGAGGCGCTTCACTCGCTCCTCGAGGGCGCGCACGGCGACGCGCACGCCGCCGTAGCTTGCGGCCGCGCCGGCGATCGGCCCGACCACGAGCGCGGCGAGCGCGAACATCTGATTAGCCGTCACGGCGCGCCCTGACGCATCGGCTGACATGCTCCGTCACGTGCATACCGCCGAGCAGCCCCAACATGCCGAAGGTGAGCTCGCGCAGCTGCCCGAGCTCGAGGTGCGGCAGCTGCACCGGGTGTCCGGCGATCGCCGCGCCGGCCTGAATGAGCGGCTGCAGGACGAAGCTGTAGCCGTAGGCGAAGGCGCACACCCAGCCGAGGCCGCCGCGCCAGTGCTGCATCGGGTCGGTGCTCGAGGCCTCGGCCTGGTCGATCGCGGTCTGCTGGCCGGCGAGCGCGACTTGCGCATCGAGCGCCTTGAACTCCCCCGCCTGCTGCGCCTCGAACAGCTGCAGTTTCGCGGCGGCCTTCTGCTGCGGGTCGGGGATGAAGGCGAGCAGGCGATCGATGATCGGTTTGGCAAAGCCGAGGATGTCAGGAAACATGGCGCCCCCTCAAAATGCCCGGATGAGCTTCACCAGGCCGAAGCCGAGCAGCCCGATCGCCGCGAGCGCGAGCGACACGCGCAGCCAGTTGGTCTGAGGCCAGGTGCCGTAGCTTGCGAGCTCGTGCCCGTCGGCGGCGAGCACACGCACACCGGCCTCGAGGCCGATCAGCTGCGAGAGCAGGTTGCCGCCGGCGCTCCCGCCCGCGCCGCCCGGCGAGCTCGGCCCGTTGCCGCCGGTGTAGACCGTGATCGCCGGCGTGTAGTTAGTTTTAACCTCGACCGTGATCCCGTTCGTCAGGTAGCTGCCGGCGACGCCGGCCGCTTCCTGCAGCAGCTGATCGAGCGCGTTCACGCCGGCGAGCGCTTAGAGCTTGCTGGCCGGGTCGACCTGGTCGCGCGCGGCCTGGTCGGCCGCGTGCTCGGCCGAGCGCTCGCGCGCCTGGTCGGCCTCGAGGCCGGCGTGCGCGCGGCGCAGCGCGGCGTCGACATCGGCGAACGGCCGATCGATGCCGGCGGCGACGGCGCCGGCGACCTCCTCGCTGTCGGCCGCGAGCGCATCCATCGCCGCATGGAACCGATCGAAGGCGGCGAGAAAGTCCGCGCGCGCCCGCTCGGCAATTGTGCGTTTGGCCTCGGTCGCGGCCGCTTCGACCTGGTCGGCCGCCCCATCGACGGCAGCATCGGCCTTCGCCGCGTCGGCCTTCGCCGCAGCCAGGCGCCGCTTGATCACTCCACGTGCGTGCAAAAACATATCACCACCCCGAGCTTCCGCCGTCGATCAGTCCGAAATCGACCTGCGACGGCGTCGTTGCGCTGGTCGATCCGTTGCCGCTGCCGGCGACGTTGCTGCCGGTCCCGCTGGCGTTGTTCGTTCCGCTCCCCGAGCTCGGGGGGTTGAACAGGTTGAAGAGCTTCCCGCCGATCCAGTCGCCGATCGAGGCGAACGCCCCGCCGCTCACCGAGTTGGTTGCAGCGCCGAGCGTGCCGAGCACGCCCTTGCCCTGGTAGGCGTTGGTACTCTGCCCGCTCCAGGTGGTCTGGTTCGCGGTGATCGCGTTGTTCCCGGTGGCGAGGCCTCCCGCCGCACTCGCGGCCGCGCTCGCCGCGCCGGTCACGGCCTTGTATCCGAGGTAGAGG
The DNA here is from genome assembly GCA_021782155.1 of Pseudomonadota bacterium. Taxonomy (GTDB): domain Bacteria; phylum Pseudomonadota; class Alphaproteobacteria; order Sphingomonadales; family Sphingomonadaceae; genus Novosphingobium. The sequence continues at coordinate 7,744 of JAJXVK010000114.1, read as the reverse complement.
ATCAGGCCCCCGCCGATGACGGCGACGGCGATCCCGCCCGGCCCCTCGAAGAATTTGGCGACGCCGGCGCCGGTGGGCATTTTCATGCGTCCATGCCCCCCGCATAGCTGACATTGCCGAGCGCGCCGGTCAGCGCGGCATTCATGGCCGGACTCGAGGTCAGCGGGTTGTAACTGCCGCTCGAGCTGTAGGAGGTCGGCGAGCTCATGCTCGCGCCGGTGATCGTGCCGGGTACGTCCTGCGCGCCGCCGAAGGTGTTGCCCGCGATCGTCGAGACGGTCGGATCGGGCGCGACGGTGCCGAGCAGCTGCGCGCGGTACTTGTAGGCGAAATATCCGCCCGCCGCGATCGCCGCCAGAATGACCAGGTGGATCGGTTTCATGACAGGTAGACCCAGGTGGTGAGGTCGGACATCAGGTAAGGCTGCTCCCCGTTCTCGTGCTGGATGATCGCCGCCGCGATCGCCGGCAGGTTCGGGTACAGGTCCAGGCGCGCATTGGGATCGAGGCCGGTGCCAGCCGCCACGGCCGCGATGTATGCCGCCGTGTTGTTCTCGCTCGGGGGCGCCCAGGTGGTGATCAGGTCCGCCAGCGTGGTGTCCCCGTTGGCGAAATCCTCCTGCAGCTGGTGCGACATCGCGCGCACGCCGTCGGCCGGCGTGTCGTAGACGCCGAAGCCCTGGTTGTCGCCGATCTGGCCGTTCCAGGCGCGCGCGGGGTCGGCGATATAGCGCAGGTTGCCAGGATTGTTGTCGCGGATCCCGAGCGGCCCGCGTCCCGAGGCGCCGCCGGCGTTTGGTGTCAGTCCGAGGCTGTCATTGAGCATGGTAAGAAAACTCCCGCTGGTGCTGCCCTGCTGCTGCCCCGAGGTGGTCGGCGCGTAGGCCGTCGACGGCAGGCCGAAGCCGGACAGGTTGATGCCCGTGCTCGCCGTGCCGTATCCGGTCGACGCGCCGGCGCCGCGGGTGAAGTACCACCAGGCCGCGGCCGCTCCCGCGAGCGCTGTAATACCGATGAGCGTGCCGGGGCGCATGTTCAGCCGATGTGGATATAGGCATCATCGATCGCCACGGTGCCGGATGCCCCGGCGGCATATAGCTTGAGCACGATTTGCTGAGTGCCGGCCGGCGCCCCACTCCTCGAGGTGTATCGATTCCATCCGGTATCCGCCGCTGCCCAGGCCTTGAGCTGCACGTTCTCGATCTGGTTGCCGAGCGCGTCGAGGAAATCGATCTGCAGACTGACCGAGCCGGCACTGAGCGCGGTGGCATACGCCCACACGTCGGCCGTCACCACGTCGCCCGCCTTGCAGGCGAGCCCGTTGATCTGCGCCCCGCCGGTGGCGCCGCTCGTGGCCGTCAGAAGGCCGGCATAGGTGCCGCTGTGGACCGTCCCGGTCTGCGCGACGAAGGTGATATTGGCGCCGCTCTCCGACCAGCCGACCGTGCTGCCGAGCTCGAAATTCCCGTTGTAGTTGGCGGCGATGTATTCGCCGATCGAGGGATAGCCGGCGGCGGTCGCGCCGCCGAAGTAAACCCGCTTCAGGTTGAGCGACACGGTGCAATACCCCGCGCGCTCGACCACCGTGATTGGGTTGTTCCAGAGCTCGATGTCGCAGTCGATTACAGCCGAGGCGCGCTCGCCGCCGCTGATCGAGAGGATCGAGGCCGGGCCGGCGATGTTGTCGATCGAGCCGCCGAGTACCGTCAGCTGCGCCTGCGGTCCCGTGGTGGGTTCCGACACGGCGAACACGGCGCCGGTCCCAGCGATGCCCTCGAAGTTGCAGCCGAAGAAGTCGGCCGTGCCCTGCCCGAGCTCGAGCACCTGGTCGCAGCCGTCGAACGATGCGCCCTCAGCCACGAAATTTAGCTGATTGTTCGAATTGGCCGCCGGCTGGGGGAAATAGAGCGCGGTGCCCGTCTTGGCCGCGTTGGTGACGTTGCCGACCGCCCCGCCGCGCCACGAAATCGACTCACCGCAGTTGGTGGTTCCGGTGAATTGCACCCCATACTGCAGCTGCGCGTGCAAGGTGACGTTCTCGAACATGAGGAGCCAAAGATTGCTCACCAGGTCGATGCCGACCTGGCCCCCGATGATGTGGATATTCGCGAAGGCGACGTTGTTGACGCTATTTGTCACTCCGTCGATCGAGAGCATGGTCGGGGTGTTGCCGGCGACCTGGTTGCCAAGGAGGTAGAGGTTTTTGACCGGCGTCGCGCTGGAATCCGGGTTGTAGGCGGCACTCGAGGCTTGATCGATCGAGAGCACGTTGCCGGCGGTGATCCCGCTCGCATCGATCTTCAGCCCGTTGAAGTCGACGCCGATCGCGCCGGTCAGGATCGTGAAGCCGCTATTGATCTTCGCGGTCAGCCCCCCGGACGGAAAAATGACCTGGCGCCGGTAGCCGCCGAGCCCGGTCATAGCATTAAGCGCGGCCGCGATCGCCGGCCCGTCGTCGGTGGTGCCATTGAACACGGCGCCGTTCTTCGAGAGGAACATCTCGAAAAGGCGCTGATCGTGCCGGTAGTCCCATGAGTTGCCGGCGACGTAGCGGCTCGAGCGCGTGGTGCCGGTGTCGGAGGGCTGCGCGTAATCGACCGGCACCACTCCGGCGGCCGCCTCGGCGGCGCTCTGCGGGTAGAGCTTCGAGCCGACGAGCGCGCGGGTGAGCAGGCGCGAGAGCCGCGAGAAACTGAGCGGCGATGAGACTGAGGCCCAGCCCATGCTATTTCGCCAGCGGCAGGACTTGCAGGGTCACAGCCGCGCCGGAATTGTTGAAGGCGTAGATCGGCGCCGTGGTGTCGATCGTGATCGCATCGCCGGGGTTGAGCTCGATGCCGCTCGTGGCAGTGACGCCCGCGCCGCCGAGTCGCACGGTCCCCTCGGTGTAGGTGTTGGTGTCCGAACTGCGCACGATCGCCGTGAGGCCGTTGGCGTCACCGGCGAGCACCTGGGTTGCGGCGCCATTCGCGCACGAGACATCGCCGCCGGCGTCGAGGGTGCCGCCAGGCGAAACGGTAGCCGACACGGTGGCATTGACGGCGGTCTGGTTGTCCGCCTGGCGCGTGTCGGACACGCACAGCTTCACGGTCGAGGCGACCGTCACCGCGACATCGAAGGCCTTGAAGCCGGCCGGGCCCGCGTCGACATCCTGGCCGGCATACCGCAGGAGCGGCGAGCCGGGATGGGGGGTGATCGTGACGCCGCTCGCATCGGCGGCGAGCACGCGCACAAAGCGGCCCTCGAGCTGCACAGTCTGCTGCCCCTGGCCGGCAAAGGTAATCGCACGGTCGACTGGTGTACCCATTTACCCCTTCCCGAAGGCCTTGAGCGCGAAGTATGCGAGCGCGATGAGTGCGCCCCACTTGATCCCCTCACTCACGAGGGACTGGGTCTGCCCCTGGGTCGCCTGCGCCACGGTCGAGAGCGCGGCGCTCGTGGTGTTCGCCGCGTTCTGCTGCGCAAGTTGCACCTGGCTCAGGCTCTCCCCGGCGATCGTCTGGGCGGTCTTGAGCGCGTTGGAGCTCGTCATGTTGATGACGTTGCCCGAGCCCTGCAGCGCGAAGGCGTCCCCTTGAGTCTGGGAAAATCCCGAGCTCTGCGAGGTGGTGCGCGTGGTGCTCGAGGAGTTGCCGCCGCCGAACAGGCCCATGTGCTTACTTCCGCAGCACCAGGACGGCGACCACGAGCAGGACGCCGAGCACCAGTGCGGTGTTCATGTTGAAACCCGATCCGCCGGTCTGCGGGGCGAACTCGAAGCCGGCGTTGATCGCCGCGTGGCCGGAGGTCGCGGACGAGCTCCCGCCCATCATCGAGCCGCCGCCGGTCAGGGAGCTTAGTGAGCTGAGGCCGAACATACCGGCCTCACCGTCGCAGGAGCATGAAGGCCAGGACGCCCGCGACGAGCAGGCCCCCGACGATCAGGATGCTCGAGCCGCCAAAGCTGCTCGAGCTCGGCGGGTAGCCGGCCGCGTTGGGCGCGTAGCCCACCGTGGGCTGCCCGATCGCGTTCTGGCCGTAGTACAGCGAGGCGACATCGTTGGAGGTGAAGCCCTGCGTGGCGGAGGGCACGTTGTTGGCCTGCCCGGCCTCGTAGCTGAGTACTCCACCGAGGGCGGCCGCCCCTAGCTGCGCCCATGAGCTGCTGCCGCTTGTGCTTGCCATTGTTGGTCCTCATCGGGCGCCCGCTCGGCCGAGCCCGGGCGGGTGCCCTCTCGCGGCGTGCCTTACAGGCCGCCGAGCGTGGTGAAGATGTCCGCCCAGGCGGTGATCGTGTCAGCCGCCGAGGTGGTCAAAGCCACCTGGATATTCCACTGCTGCCCGCTCGGGCTGACCGTGGTCTCGCTCTCGCCCTGGTTCCCATCCATGACGCGATCGAGCACGTACAGGCCCGATTGCGGCGTGCGCACGAACTGCTGTTCGACGGCCGAGTTGAGCGCGGCGCTGACATCCTGCCACTTGATCAGGGACTGCTTCTGCAGGTCGACGCTGGTCAGGTTCGAGTTGAAGAACCAGACGCGGCGGATGCGCGCGCCCGGGCTCGAGCCGATGGAAATGCCGTAGGCGTTGCGGGTGACGGCGGCCGCCGGCTGGATCACCGTGCGCGGCAGCGCGCGGATGATCGCCGCTTCGACCTTGGAGTAGCCGATGCCCATCTGCAGCTTCGGCACTCCGACGAGCGCATAAGCGTTCAGGGTCGGGGCGGTCGCGGCGCCGATGTCGACCTCGATCGTCATCGGGTAGTCGTAGATCGAGCAGTCGATGTCCCCGAGGTGCTGCCCTCGGATCGTGCGCGCGGACGGATCCCCGAAGAACAGGAAATCGTAGTTGGTGACGTTGGGCTGGCCCTCGTAATCCGTCATCGCGTGCAGCTGCGCACCGGTGAGCAGGTTGACGATGTCCTTCCCGTTGAGGCGCACACGCACCGAGTCGATGTCAGTGTGCGGGAAGGTCGTGCCGCCGCGCTCGAGCACGATGCCATGCACGCTGTAGCCGCGCACCTGGTCGGTTGTCATTGAGCTCGTGGCGTTGGCCGCCACCGAGGGGAATGCGTTGAGTTTGAGCAGGTCCATCGATGAAAATCTCTGGTTTGCTGAGGGGGTGGACGCCTGAGCGCGCGGGGCGCTCAGGTCGTGCCGGTGTAGGCCTTGACGCTGGCAGGCGCGACCAGGTGCCACACCACCAGGGTGCCGAGCACGAGGGCCGCCGTAATCGCGATCTTCTTGACCATGTCGGGTCTCCGCTGTCGAAGTTGGATCGAAACAGGGAGCGACGCTAGACCCGAGCGCTCGGGAGCGGAAGCCGGGAGCGCTGCCGGAGCGCTCCCGGGTCTGTCAGGCATGGGGAAAGCCGTGCTAGAGGCGCACGCGGCCGCGCTTTACCTTCTGGGTCCGCACGTCGCGCTCGAGGTATTCCAGTTGCCGCAGGCTCGCCACCTGCTCGAGCGGCACGCCGCCGAGGAGCCGCCGCGCGACATAGCGCTGATCGTCGGCGTCAGACTGCCAGCCGCAGTGATAGATCATCGCGTTGCCCTGGGCTGTCTTGTCGCATTCCTGCGGGCGCTGCGTGGTCACGTAGATGTTAGTTCCGAACGAGCGCACCTTGCGGCAGATCTCGCCCCAGGCGACCGGAGCTTTGCCCGGCACGGTTACGTCGGCGACCTCGTCGACCACCAGGTTGCCGGGCCGGTGTCGGCCCCACACCCAGGCGAGGCGGCAGAACGCGAGGAAATTCTCGCGCGTCACCGGCACGCGGATCGAGAGCCGCATCGGCCCGGGGTCCATCGCGCGGGCCTTGAGCTCATGCAGATTTGCGACTACCTGGCAGCCCTCGCGCAGGCCCCAGTCGATCCCCTTGCCGTCCCAGACCAGGAGCCGGCCGGCGCGGCGCACCTGCTCGCGGACCCAGGAGGTTTTCCCCGAGCCCATCGAGCCGGTGACGTAGCTGACGATCCCGTCAGGCCGACGTTGTAACGCCACTCGCCGTGCTCGTGGTCGCAGGCCCGGAGCTCGCCGGCGCCGGTGCTTCGCCCCCGGTCTTGGCGGCGTCGGCCGCCGGGGCGATCCGTAGCGGGATGAACTTGCCGGTATTGGGATCGCGCCTGGAGGCGGCAAGGTTCCAGATCGCTGCCCCGGCGTTCATCAGGACCAGGTACTTGATCGGGATCGCATCATCGGGGAACCAGGCCGCGAGCGCGAGGGCAAAGGCGCCCGATACCTGCTCGCGCTCGTCGCGGGTCGCCCGCCAATTCGGCGCGACTACGTCGGCGAGCGTGTTGACGATCAGGTCCGTGCCGCCCTTCCACGCCGGCACGTGCGCCTGCAGCTGCTCGAGGGTGAGCTCGGGGGCCCCCGTCGCGGCGCTCGAGGCGCCAGGCGCCGGCGGCGCGCCCTCGGGGGGCGCCCCGGCCTGCTGCGGAATCTCGATCCCCTCGTTTTCGGCCGCGAGCGCAGCCGCATCGATCTCGACCAGGTTGTCACCGCTCAAGGTAGATCCTCCCACCAGCCCCGGCGCGGCGGGGTCGGTGTTTGTGTTTGTGATCCTGTTTGTTTCCCCGTTGACATACACGGGGGCGCCTCGGCGCTCCTCGAGGGCGCGGCGGACGGCCCGCCGGATCGAGACGCGGACGGCGCGGATGTGCGGGGCTGGGGCGGCGATCGGGAGCTCGTCGAGCTCGATGAACTCGCCGGCGTCGCCGAGGCCTCGGGCGTCGATTCTTTCTGCCATGTGATGTGCTCGAGCACGTGCTCTTGAATCCAGGCCGCCCCGTCGAAGCCGAGCCGGCCGTGAGTCGGGCAGTCCAGGTAGAACTTGCCCGCTTTGCGGCGCCGGGTGTCGGTCTTGGCGCGCGCGGCGAACTGGTAGACCTGGCAGGCCTCTTTCCCGTCGACCGGGCAGGGACAGGTGCCGACGGGTGCGTTGCGTGCCTTCATGAGCGATCGCGCCGGGCGAGCTCGTCGGCGGCCTGGCGCCCGAGGGGCGAGTCGGGATCGATCGACTCGCCGGCGGGCATCACGCCGGCGATCCGCTCGGTCTGCGTGGCGATCGCGAGCTCGAGGTGCGCCAGGCGATCGGCGGCCGCGACGAAGGCCCGCTCGAGGTCGAGGGTGCGGCGCTCGAGCACGCGCGCCTCGCGCACCGTCGAGACGGCGAACCGGTCGAAGGCATCGAGCAGCGGGAACAGGCCGGCGTAAAGGGGGCTGCGGTGTTTCTTGATCTCGGCGCGCAGCGCTGCGAGCTCGGGCGGCTCGTGCGGGTCGATCGGCGGCGGCATGGTGCTCCCATCGGGGCGCCACCTGGTCGCGGATCGTGCCGGGAGCGCTCCCGCAGTGCAAGCGTGCCCGGCCGGGAGCGCTCCCGCCCCTCCCCTCGCTCGCCGTTCCGGGCAGGAGGGCGCCGCCGGCGCTCGGGCATCGAGCGCTGAAACCATAAACCCCGAGCGCTCGCGGTCGTTCCTGGTTACAGCCGGCGGGAGGGGCGCAGCCCCTCCGGGGGGTCGGGCCGGCGCGAGCGTAGCGAGCGGCCAGGGGGGGCGCAGCCCCCCGCCGGTCAGGATGATGATCGGCCGGGATGGCCTCATTGTTTCCGAGCTCCGGGGGATGCGTTCGATAGAACGCGATTGAAGGCCCGAGCACTAGAGGCAGTGCTCCCGACATCTAGTGCCACTTGTCCACAGCCACGCGCCGGCCTCGAGCGCTCGATCGAGCGAGCGCGGCGATCGCGCGGCTGCTCGGTGCGCGCAAGGG
>JAJXVK010000113.1 GCA_021782155.1 Pseudomonadota bacterium | reverse complement strand
AGCGGCATGGCGCGCGAGATCAAATACCGCAACGAGCTGGAGCGCGGCATCCGTGAAGGGATCGCCGCGAGCGAATTCGTCCCCTACTACGAACGGCAGATGAACCTCGAGACCGGCGAGATCACCGGCTTCGAAATGCTGGCGCGCTGGAATTCGCCCAAGCACGGCATGGTAAGCCCCGAGGTGTTCATCCCGATCGCCGAGGAGATCGGCGTAATCGCGGAAATGTCGGAGATGCTGATCGCCCAGGCGCTGCGCGACGCGCGCGACTGGGATTCAAGCCTCTCGCTGTCGGTCAACATCTCGCCGGTGCAGCTGCGCGATCCGTGGTTTGCGCAAAAGCTGCTCAAGTTGCTGCTCGAAGCGAACTTCCCGCCCAGCCGGCTCGACGTCGAAATCACCGAGAGCTGCCTGCACGAGAAGATCGGCGTCGTGCGTTCGCTGGTCACCAGCCTGAAGAATCAGGGCGTGCGCGTCAGCCTCGATGATTTCGGGACCGGCTATTCGTCGCTCGCGCAGCTTCGCACGCTGCCCTTTGACCAGATCAAGATAGATCGCAGCTTCATCGCCACACTGGCAGACAACCCCGACAGCGAAACGATCGTCAAGGCGATCACCTCGCTGGGCCGCGACATGAACCTGCCGATCATCGCCGAGGGAATCGAAAGCAACGCGATCAGGCAGCGGCTCGCCAGCCTGGGCAAGTTCCGCGGCCAGGGCTACCTGTGGGGCAAACCGCTGCCGGCCAGCGGTGTGCGCGACATGCTCGCCGCAGCCGGGATGCTTGCGGGCATCGCACCTGCGGCCGCTATCGGACCCGGCCGCGCCGATGAGATCTCCGCCGCGCGCCGCGCCTGACCTCGCCTCGTGTCTCCGCCATTGCGGTAAGCGCCCGCGAGCCCTAGATCGCCCGCCATGCACATTGAGTTCCGCAAGATGCATGGCCTGGGCAACGACTTCGTCGTGATCGACGCGCGCGAGCGCGCCTTCGCGATCTCTCCGGCGCGCGCGGCGGCGCTGGCCGACCGCCACACCGGCATCGGCTGCGACCAGCTGATCCTTCTCGAACCCTCGCAGACCGCCGATGTGCGCATGCGCATCTTCAACGCCGACGGCGGCGAGGTCGACGCCTGCGGCAATGCCAGCCGCGCGATCGGGTTGCTGCTCGGCGGCGAGACGCGCATCGAGACGCTTGGCGGTGTGATCGAGGCGCGCGCGGGCGAGAGTCGCGTGGCGGTCAACATGGGCGCGCCGCGCTTCGACTGGAACGCGATTCCCCTCGCCTATGCGATGGACACGCTCGAAATGCCGGTCGGCTGGGAAGACCTTGACGCGCCCGGAGCGGCCAATGTCGGTAACCCGCATGTGGTGTTCCTTGTGCCCGATTGCGACGCGGTCGACCTCGCCCGGCTCGGCCCGCTGATCGAACATGAACCGCTGTTTCCCGAACGCGTCAACGTCAACGTCGCCACGATCGAAGGCCGCGAGCGCATCCGCCTGCGCGTGTGGGAGCGCGGCGCGGGATTGACCCGCGCCTGCGGCACCGGCGCCTGCGCCACCGCCGTGGTCGCCATGCGCCGCAGGTTGGTGAACCGCACGGTTACGGTCGAACTGCCCGGCGGTCCGCTGCGCATCGACTGGCCCGAGGGCGGCACGATCACCATGACCGGCCCCGCCGCGACCAGCTTCACCGGCTGCTTCGACGACGCGGACTACCCGCTTTGAACGAAGTCGTGACACTCGGCTGCCGGTTGAACCTCGCAGAGAGCGAGGCGATCCGCGCCGCGCTGGCGGACCAGCCCGATACGGTCGTGGTCAACTCCTGCGCCGTAACCGCCGAGGCGGTGCGCCAGTCGCGACGCGCGGTGCGCCGCCTGCGCCGCCAGCATCCACAGGCGCGCCTGCTCGTCACCGGCTGCGCGGCGACGATCGATCCCGAAAGTTTCGCTGCGATGGCCGAAGTCGACGAGGTCGTGCCGAACGAGGCGAAGCTTCAAGTCGAGAGATTCATGCGTCCCCGCGCAGTCGGGGCCCCAGAGGCGTCTGCGCTCCCGCCTGCGCGGGAGCGCAATGCCGGACAGGGGCGCCACACCCGCGCCTTCGTGCCTGTGCAGACCGGCTGCGACCATGCCTGCACCTTCTGCGTCATCCCGTGGGGGCGCGGCGCGAGCGTCTCGACGCCCGTCGCCGAAGTCCTGCGAGCAGTCGAGCGCCATCTCGATGCCGGAACGCGCGAGATCGTGCTGACCGGCGTCGATGTCACCGGTTGGGGCGCGGACCTTCCCGGCACGCCCCGCCTCGGTGCGCTGGTCTCCGCGATCCTTGCCGCCTTCCCCGCACCAGGACGCCTGCGCCTGTCCTCGCTCGACGGGGTAGAGATCGACGATGAACTGTTCGCGCTGATCACGCAGGAGGCCCGCGTGATGCCGCACGTCCACCTTTCGCTCCAGTCGGGAGACGACATGGTGCTAAAGCGCATGAAGCGCCGCCACTCCCGCGCCGAGGCCGTATCGCTCAGCGAACGGTTGCGCGCGGCGCGGCCCGACATCGCCATCGGCGCCGACCTTATCGCCGGCTTCCCCACCGAGACCGCCGCCATGCACGCCAACAACGTCGCACTGGTGCACGATTGCGCCGTGGTCCATGGCCACGTCTTCCCCTACAGCCCGCGTCCCGGCACGCCCGCCGCGCGCATGCCGCAGGTGCCTCCGCCGCTGGTGCGCGAACGCGCCGCCGAGGTCCGCGCGGCGGTCAGCGCCGAACGGATCCGCTGGCTCGAAACGCTGGTGGGCAAGCCCCGCGCCGTGCTTGCCGAGCGCGACGGCACCGGCCATTCCCCTGAATTCGCCCCCTATCGCTTGCCTGCGGGAACCGATCCGGGCGAGGTCGTTACCCTTACACCCACGAGGATCATCGAAGGCATGCTGGCATGAGCGGTGAAAGCTGGAGCGACAGGATTTTCGGCGGCTTTCGCGCCACCTCGGACCGGCTCACCACCAACCTGGGCGGGATCGTGTCGAAAACGCGGCTGACCGACAGCCAGCTCGACGACATCGAGGACGCGCTGATCATGTCGGACCTGGGTCCGCGCGCCGCCGCGCGCATCCGCGAGCGCCTCGCGGCCGGGCGTTTCGACGCCGGGCTCGACGAAGCGGGCCTGCGCGAGATCGTCGCCGAGGAGATCGCCGCGATCCTGCGCCCGGTAGCGAAGCCGCTGGACATCGTGGCCTTCCCGCGCCCGCAGGTGATCCTGGTGATCGGGGTCAACGGCTCGGGCAAGACCACCACGATTGCCAAGCTGGCGCACCTGTTCCAGGAGCAGGACTATTCGGTGATGCTCGCCGCCGGCGACACTTTCCGCGCCGCCGCCATCGGGCAACTCAGGGTCTGGGCCGACCGGCTGGGCGTTCCGATCATTTCGGGCGCCGAAGGCGGCGACCCGGCCTCGGTCGTGTTCGACGCGGTCAGGGAGGCCACCGCCACGGGCATCGACGCGCTGATCGTCGACACCGCGGGACGCCTGCAGAACAAGCGCGAACTGATGGACGAACTGGCCAAGGTGCGCCGCGTGCTCGGCCGCCTCAACCCCGAGGCGCCGCATGACGTGGTGCTGGTGCTCGATGCCACCAACGGCCAGAACGCGCTCCAGCAGATCGAGATCTTCAAGGAAGTGGCGGGCGTGACCGGCATCATCATGACCAAGCTCGACGGCACCGCGCGCGGCGGCGTGCTGGTCGCGGCAGCCGAGCAGTATGGCCTGCCGATCCACGCCATCGGCGTCGGCGAGAAGATCGACGACCTGAGGCCTTTCGACCCCGACCTTGTCGCGAAGGTCATCGCTGGAGTGTATCGCTGATGTCCGGCACGACCGAGAAACCCCAGGCGGAGAAGCCCAAGTCCTCGTGGATCAACCTCGCGGTCGACTACGGCCCGCTGCTGGTGTTCTTCCTCGCCTACAAGCACTTCAAGCCGGTGGGTGGCGACGCCGGGTTCGGCGAAGTTGTGGCGGTGACCAAGGGGACTGTGGCCTTCATGGTCGCCACGGTCATCGCGCTGATTGTGTCCAAGCTGCGGTTGGGCAAGATATCGCCGATGCTTTGGCTTTCGACCGCGCTGATCCTCGGCTTCGGATCGCTCACCGTGCTGCTGGGCGATCCGTTCTGGATCCAGGTCAAACCGACCGCGATCTACCTGCTTTTCGCGGGCGTGCTGTTCGCCGGGCTGGTGCGCGGCAAGCCGATGCTCAAGTACCTGCTGCAATCGGCCTTCGAGGGTCTGAGCGATGCGGGCTGGCTCAAGCTGTCGCGCAACTGGGCGTTCTTCTTCCTGTTCCTCGCCGCCCTCAATGAAGTGCTGCGCCACTTCCTGTCGTTCGACCAGTGGCTGCAGGCCAAGCTGTGGGGCGTGACCGCGCTGTCGTTCGTGTTCACCTTCGCGCAGATCCCCATGCTGCTCAAGCACGGGCTGGGCGAGAGCGCGGAAATCGAGGTTGAGCAGAACCCGCCGCACGATTGATGGGGGGGGATCTCTCCGAGCAGGCCCGGGGAGGATAGTCGCCCTAGATCTCCAGCTGGCTGCCCAGTTCGACCACGCGGTTGGTCGGCAGGCGGAAGAATTCCATTGCGCTCGCCGCGTTGCGCAGCATCCACGCGAACAGCTTCTCGCGCCAGATCGCCATACCCGGCTTTTCCGAGGGGAGCAGCGTCTGGCGCGACAGGAAGAAGCTGGTCTTCATCATGTCGAACGGCTCGTCTCCGCAGGCGTTGACCTGCGCCAGCGCCGCCGGGACGTCGGTTTCCTCGAGGAAGCCGTAGTGCAGCGTCACACGGTAGAAGCCCTGCCCCAGGCCCTTCACTTCTGCGCGTTCCTTCGAACGGACGTAGGGCACATCGTCAATGCTGACCGTCAGGATCACCACGCGTTCGTGCAGAACCTTGTTGTGCTTGATGTTGTGGAGCAGCGCCGAAGGGACGCCCGAATTGCTCGACGCCATGAAGATCGCGGTGCCGGGAACGCGCGCCGCGCTGTTGTGCGCCGACTTGGTGAACACCTCGAGCGGGATAGAGCCTTCGGCCATGTTCTTCTTCATCAGCGCGCGCCCGCGCGACCAGGTGGTGAGCAGCGTGAAGATAAACAGGCCCATCGTCAGCGGCACCCAGCCGCCGTTGGGAATCTTGGTCATGTTGGCGCTGAGATAGCCGAGGTCGATGACGAAGAAGAGCGCGAGCATCGCCAGCGCGAAGGGCGGCTTCCACTTCCACAGCTTGAACAGCACCACGCCGAGCAGGAAGTTGTCGATCATCATCGCGCCGGTCACCGCGATGCCGTAGGCCGCGGTGAGGTTCGACGAACGCTGGAACACGAAGACCAGCAGGATCACCGCGACCATCAGCGCCCAGTTGACCACCGGGATGTAGATCTGGCCCGACGCAAGCGATGTGTGCTTGATCGTCATGCGCGGCACGAAGCCGAGCTGGATCGCCTGCTGCGTGACCGAGAACGCGCCAGAAATCACCGCCTGCGACGCGATGATCGCGGCCAGCGAGGCGATGATCAGCAGCGGCCACTGGAACCAGTCGGGCGCGAGGAAATAGAACGGGCTCTCCAGCGCAGAAGCATCGCGCATCAGCAGCGAGGCCTGGCCGAGGTAGTTCAGCACCAGCGCGGGCAGCACGAAGACCAGCCACGACACCCGGATCGGCGGGCGGCCGAAGTGGCCCATGTCGGCATAAAGCGCCTCGGCGCCGGTCACCGCCAGCACCGCCGAACCCATCGCCAGGAAGCCGTGCAGCGGGTCATCGGCGAACATCACGACGGCGTGATGCGGGCTTAACGCGAACACGACTTGCGGCATCGCGGCGATGCTGACCAGCCCAAGCGCGGCGATCGTGGCGAAATATGTCAGCATGACCGGCCCGAAATACGCCGCGACCCTGGCCGTGCCGCGGCTCTGGATCATGAACAGGCCGATCAGGATCACCGCGACCAGCGGCACGATCAGCCGGTGCATCTCGGGCTGGTAGACCGCGACACCTTCGATTGCGCCCATCACCGACACCGCCGGGGTGATCATCGAATCGCCGTAGAACAGCGCGGTCGCGAACACGCCGAGCAGGATCACGCCCTTGCCCCAACGCTTTCCGGTCGCGCTCTGGTTGATCAGCGCAAGCAGCGCAAGGCTGCCGCCCTCGCCCTTGTTGTCGGCGCGCATGATCACCGAGACGTACTTGAACGTCACGATGATCATCATCGACCAGAACATCAGGCTGATAATGCCGTAGACGTGGAGCTGGTCGAGCGGCAACGGATGGTGCCCGGCGAACGTGTCGCGCATGGCGTAGAGCGGACTGGTGCCGATGTCGCCGAACACCACGCCGATCGCGCCCACCGCCATCTTGAGCAGGCCGCCCTGAGCGTGGCCATGACCGTGGCCGCCGGCGCCGTGCTCGTCAGGCAAGCCCGTATCGAGCGGCCCGTTGCCGGCTGAAGCTTCGGCCATGGATTGATTCATGGTGGCGCTGCCCCCAGCCTTCCAACGTCTCTCGGCGCCCGGCATAGGGCGCTATCCGCCCGGCGCTTAGCATCGGCCCGGAGCACGGGCAATGCCGCGCGCGCGAGGCGGTCTGCATCAACGCGGGACGGACCCGAGCGTTCCGCCGCGATCGACCTATTCCGTAACGTCAATTACCCGACGGGGCCGCCGCGCCACCCCGCGCCGCCATCATCTGGTCGATGCGCGCTATGCGTGCCTCAAGGTCGTCGCGCCACGCCGCACCGGGTGGTGAGCGATCGAGCAGCTGCTGCCACACCGCGCGCGCATCGGCGAGTCGGCCCGACTGTGCTAGCGCCAGTCCCATGAAGAACGGCGGTCCCGGATGCGTCGGATCGATCCGGGCGGCCTTCTGGAAGGCGAACTGTGCCGCGGGAGTGATCATGCCGTCGCTGTGCTCGACCAGCGCATTGCCCAGCGCGACCCACAGATCGGCGTCATTCGGGTTCTGTTTTACCGCGTTGCCGAGCATTTCGGCGGCGGCGCGGAATTGGCCGTTGCGTGCGAAGCTGTCGGCAAGGATCATCCACCTGCCGCCCTCGCCCGAGCTGTTGCCCATCGCCTCGCGCGCCTTGAGCAGCGCGGCATCGCCACTGCGGGAATCCTCGCTCGGCGGCTTGGGGGCGCCGGGCTCGGCGGGGTGGCCCTGCATCGCATAGCCCGAGATGCCGAACAGCAGCGCCGCCGCGGCCAGTTCCCAGCCGACCCGAGGCAGCTTGAACACAAACACCAATGCGCCGAACACCGCGAGCGCGACCGCGAGGATGACGGCCCAGGTCATGCGCCCTCTCCTTCGGTCGTTTCGCCGGTCTCGCCGGCACGCGCGCGGCGGAAACGCCCGCGCAGCAGCAGCGCGGCGACCAGCAGGAACAACACCGGCGCTGCATAGAGCGGCCAGGTGTCGGCGGTCAGCACCGGCTTGTAGCTGACGTATTGACCGTAGCGATCGATCAGCCACTGGCGGATCTGCTCCGGACTTTCGCCCGCGGCGATGCGCGTGCGCACGATGTTGCGCATGTCGCCGGCCAGCGAGGCGTCCGAATCGGCGATAGACTGGCCCTGGCAGACGAGGCAGCGCAGCGTCTCCATCAGCGCCTGCGCCTTGGCCTCCTGCGCCGGATCGGGCAGCTGGGTATAGGCATAGGGCGCGGGCGGCAGGCTGTCGTCGGCGAAAGCCGGAGCCGTGCCGAGCGTGGCCGAGAAGGCAGCGAGCGTAAGGACCAGGCGCCGGATCACTGTCCCGCCTCCTTCAGCTTGTCGAGGATCAGGCCGACCTGATCGGGCTGGATATCGCCGATGTGCTGGTAGCGGATCACGCCCTTGCCATCGATGACGAACGTCTCGGGCACCCCTGCCGAACCGATCGCGAGCTGGATCGAGCTGGTCGGGTCCGAGCCGATCGCCTTGTAGGGATTTCCATTCTGCTTGAGGAACGCATCGAGATCCTCAGGCCGGTCGCGGATCGCCACGCCCTCGATCTCGACGCCCTGCCGCGCCAGTTCCGCAAGCTGCGGCGCCTCGACCGCGCAAGGGATGCACCAGCTGGCGAAGACGTTGAGCAGTCTGGGCTTGCCGGTGGTGAAGTCGGCGCGGGTCAGGCCCGGGCGGTCCTGCGCGATTGGCTGAAGCGAGAATTCGGGCAGCGGCTTGCCGATCATCTGGCTGGCGATGTCGCGGCTCGCGGGGCGTACCAGCCCGATGAAGACCAGCGCAAAGAAAGCCACGAACAGCCCGAGCGGCAGCCACAGCCACAGGCCGGGCTTGCGCTTGGTATCGGATGCGGGGTCCGGGCCGGTCATCGCGCCAGGTCCATCTTGCGCACCGCGATCTTCTTCGTCGCGCGGAAGCGGCGCACATCTGCGGCGGTGCGGCCGAGCAGCGCAAGAACGCCGCCAAGCGCGACCAGCAGCCCGCCCAGCCAGATCATCGGCACGAAGGGCTTCCACCACATGCGAACTTGCCAGCGACCGTCGTCGCCCTCTTCGCCCAGCACGGTGTAAAGCTGGCCGTTCCAGCGCGTCTTCAGCGCGCTCTGCGCCTTGTTGCCGGGCGGCGCGGTGAAGGTGCGCGACTGCGGGGCAAGGCGGATCGCCTCGCCGCCCTTGTAACTCGCGTCGAAGCGCGCTTCGAGCGCGGTCCAGTTGGGTCCGGCGACAGGTGCGATGCTGTCGAGCCTGACGCTCCACGGGCCGACCTCGACCGTGTCGCCCACGTTCACCGCGGCAAGTTTCTCGGTCGAGAAGGCGCTGTCGCAGGTCATTCCGAACAGCGCGGCGGCCAGCCCGAAGTGCGCGACCACCATGCCCCAGGTGGCGAGCGGCGTGCGGCGCAGGTTGCGCCCCGCCATCGGCATCCACGCCGCGACGGCGAGCCCCGGCGCGATCGCGATGCCCAGCAGCGGCAGCAGGTGGATCGGCTTTGCGAAGAGCACCATGCCGAGCAGCGCCGCCGCCGATACGATGGCGGGGATCGCCATGTTGAGCGTGATCCGGCCCATCCGGTCACTGCGCCAGCGCAGCAGCGGACCGACCGTCAGCACGATCAGCATCGGGATCACGAAGACGGCCGAGACCGGGTTGAAATAGGGCGGACCGACCGAGACCTTGGTGCCGAACGCTTCGGTCAGCAGCGGGTAGAGCGTGCCGACCAAAACGATGCCCAGCGTGCCTGTCAGCATCACGTTGTTGAACACCAGCGCCGCCTCGCGGCTGACGAAGGCGAAGCGCGCGCCTTCGGTCACGGTCGAGGCGCGCAAGGCAAACAGCGCCAGCGCGCCGCCGATGTAGATTGCCAGAAGCGCGAGGATGAACGTGCCGCGCTCGGGATCGACCGCGAAGGCGTGGACGCTCGTGAGGATGCCCGAACGCACCAGGAAGGTGCCGACCATCGACATCGAGAAGGCGATCACGCCCAGCATCACCGTCCATGCGCGCAGCGCGTTGCGGCTTGCCAGCACCGAGGCCGAATGGAGCAGCGCGGTCGCGGCGAGCCACGGCATCAGGCTGGCGTTCTCGACCGGGTCCCAGAACCACCAGCCGCCCCAGCCGAGCGTGTAGTAGGCCCAGTACGAACCCGCGGTGATGCCCAGCGTCAGGAAGATCCACGCGCCCAGCACCCACGGGCGCAGCGCGCGGGC
>JAJXVK010000112.1 GCA_021782155.1 Pseudomonadota bacterium | reverse complement strand
GGGGCGGTCACCACGCTCTACACCGCGTGCGACGGGCTGCCGCTGCAGGGGCCGAACGACATCGTGTTCGATTCGACCGGGGGCATGTGGTTCACCGACCACGGCAAGTCGCATGCCGGCGGGCGCACATGGGGCGCGATCCTCTATGCCGCCGCCGACGGCAGCCGGATCGAGCGCGTGCTATCCGAGCAGGTGAGTCCCAACGGCATCGGCCTCTCGCCCGACGAGCAGGTGGTCTATTTCGCCGACACGCAGACGCAGCGGCTCTGGGCGATCGACCTCGAAGAGCCGGGCAAGGCGGCCCCGCCGCCCGCGCCCTGGCTGGCCGGACGGCTGATCGCGACGCTGCCCGGCTTCCAGCTGCTCGACAGCCTCAAGGTCGAACAGGACGGGCGCGTCTGCGTCGGTACGCTGGTCAACGGCGGCGTCACGATCTTCTCGCTCGACGGGACGACCGAGCACATCGCGCTGCCCGACATCTCGATCACGAACCTGGCCTTCGGAGGCGCGGACATGCGCGATGTGTGGCTGACCGGGTCGAGCTCGGGCAAGCTCTATCGCGGGCGCTGGCCACGCCCAGGGCTGCCGCTCGCCTTCAACCGCTGAGGAAGGCCCCGGTCAGACGACCGGCGAATTGGGTGCAAGCCCGATCCGCGAGCGGCCGAGCAGTTCGGTTGCGAGGTCGAAGTCGTAGACGATGTGGCTCGCCATCACGTTGATGTCGCGCTGCGCGCGCTGGATCGGGTCGGACAGCAGGTGCGAGCTTGATCCCGCGCCGTCAGCGAGCAGGCGGATCGCCTTGCGCGCCATGTCGACGGCCAGCGCGACTTGCGTGCGCAGCTCGATCCGCAGGTCCAGGCTCGCCTCGGCCCCGTCGGCCACGCAGGCGACGGTGCGGCGGCCGACGTCGCGGATCAGCAGCTCGGCGGCAGAAGTCAGCGCCGCGGATTCGCCCAGTCGCATGTGCGCGGCGGGCTTTTCGTCCTGCCTGGTTGTAGTGCCATACATCACGCGCACGCCGATGCGCTCTTCGAACCCCGCGAGCGCGCTGCGCGCGGCACCGATTGCCGAGATCGCCGCGGTGACCGCGAGGAACGGGGTCATCGGCACGCGGTAGACCGGGTTGTGCGCATGGAGCCTTGCGCCCGGCGAGGTGCCCGTGCGCATCGTCGTCACGTCGAGCGAGCGGTGCTCGGGCACGAATACGTCGTTGCAGGCGATATCGTTGCTGCCCGTGGCGATCATGCCGTCGACGAACCAGGTGTCGAGGACTTCGACCTCGGTTGCGGGCAGCGCGAACATGCGCACCTGGGGTGGACCATCGAGCGCCAGCTTGCCGGCGACGATCACCCAGTCCGAATGCATGATGCCGGTGCCCCACTTCCAGCGGCCGCTCAGCCGGAAGCCGCCCTCGACCGGCTCGGCGTTGCCCGGCGGAGCGGTCACTCCCGGGGCCACGACATAGGGAAAGGCGCCGCCGAAGGTCTCGTCCTGCGCGCCTTGCGGGAACAGCGAAAGCATCCAGTTGTGCTCGACGCAGAACGCCGCGACCCACCCGGTCGAGGCACAGCCCTCGGACAGCGGCAGCATCGCATCGATGAATGTGTCGACATCGAATTCGAGTCCGCCATAGCGCTTGGGCACGAAGTGGTAGAGACAACCCGTCTGCCGGATCGCCTCCCAGCACGCGTCGACCGGGCGGCGAAGCGCTTCGGCTGCGGCGGCGTGACTTGCCAGGAGCGGTTTCAGGGCCGTGGTGCGGCGCACCAGCTCGGACGGGGTGAGCGCGTCGAGTTCCTCGCGCGAGAGGAAGCCACCGCCCGCCGGAATGCGGCGATCCGCCGGACGTTGGGCGGCCGGTTGGCCCAGATTCATACCAAGTCTCCCAAATCCTTCCGCACGCATGTGTTGTACCGGCGCGATTGACCGTCAATTTAATTGACGTTATTCTATGGGTCAAATCGATAATCAACGGAGGAATGCATGGGCGATCCCACCAACAGCATTTTCGACATTCGCGGCGTCAACCACCTCGCGCTGGTCTGCAGGGACATGGCCGAAACGGTGCGCTTCTACCGCGACGTGCTGGGTATGCCGCTGATCAAGACGATCGAGCTGCCGGGCGGCATGGGGCAGCACTTCTTCTTCGACATCGGCAACGGTGACAGCCTGGCGTTCTTCTGGTTCAAGGGGGCGCCGCCGGCCGCGCCGGGCATCGCCGCGCCAGAAGCCCTGCCCACGCGGGGCAATTTCCTCAGCAGCCATGGGTCGATGAACCACATCGCGTTCAACGTTCCGGCCGACAGGTTCGACGAATACGTCGAAAAGCTGCAAGCGCGCGGGGTTGAGCTTTCGCGGGTGCTCAACCACGACAATTCCCCGACGCAGAGTTCGAAGGACTTGAACGACGACGTCTTCGTGCGGTCGGTCTACTTCTTCGATCCCGACGGCATCTGCCTCGAGTTCGCGGCCTGGACCGCCGATTTCGATGAAAGCGACGTTCGCCACGATCCGATGCGCGCCGACGGTACAAAGGCGGTGGGGATGGTCGTCAAGGACGCGGCCGGAACCGTCATTGCCTGCTGAGACAGTTTGCGGAAAGTCCCTGCACGATATTCCGTTCGACCGGTGAATGGCAGGAGCAAGGGTGGCTGACAGGAACTGGGCCGAAGCGATGGACCTCATGCCGCGCCTGTTGCATGGGCTCGTCTGGCTGGACGAGGGCCTGCAGGCGCGGCTGCGCGCGCGCGGCCTGCCGAACGTCAGCAGGGCCCAGTCGATGGTGATGATTCACATCACCAGCGGTACTCGCCGTCCCTCGGAGATCGCAAGGAGACTGGGCGTTTCGCGGCAGGCGATCCACGCGACCATCGGGCAGATGGGCGAGATGGGAATCCTGCAACTGGTCCCCGATCCGGCTGATGGTCGCAATCGTCTCGTCGAATTGACGCCGTTCGGCGAGGAAATGCGCCACGCCGCGCATGTCGCGATGCAGGACATACTGTCCGCGCTCGCCGAGCGGATCGGCAACGATGGCATTACCGACCTGCTCAGGATCCTGCGATCCGATTGGGGGCCGACGGTTTGACCAGCGGTCATCGAGCCGTAGATTTGAATTGAAACAACAGGATGTGTGCGTAGCTGACGCGGTCGCGGGCGTGTTGACTCGCCGCCGGGCTGTACATACTTTGAATTCGAAGCAAATGGTGCGGCGGGTTGATCGGCGCAGGCTCACCGGAGGGGAACCGCGATGAAGGTCGATGCGCGGCATTGCCGCCCTGGCGCCGAAGGAACCAGCCGGGCTTACCGGAATGGCTGAGCGCGAGACCGCCCAGGCGTGGATCACCGTCGTCGTCCTGATGATCGTCGCCACGCTCAATTTCGTCGACCGGCAGATCCTGTCCGTGCTGGTCGAGCCGATCCGGGCGGACCTCCACTTTTCGGACTCGCAATTCGGTCTGCTCACCGGTCTGGCCTTCTCGCTGTTCTACGCGATGTTCGGAATTCCCGTTGCGATGCTCGCCGACCGCGTCAGCCGGGTGAAGGTGGTCGCCGTCGCCTGCGCGGTCTGGAGTCTCTTCACCGCACTCACCGGTTTCACGCGCACGTTCGCGGCGATGGCGGCGGTGCGGTTTGGCATCGGTGTTGGCGAGGCGGGAGGGACTGCACCCTCGCTCTCGTTGCTCGCCGACCGCATCCCGCCCGAGCGGCGCGCCTTTGTGTTTGGGCTTTACAACACCAATGGGCCGATCGGGGTGTTCGCCGGCGCCGCGTTCGGAGGCTGGGCGGCGGGGACCATCGGCTGGCAGCGGGCGTTCATGGTGCTTGGCGTGATCGGGCTGGTCATGGCACCCATGCTACTGTTGCTGGTGCGCGAACCTCGTCGTGGCCACTACGATGGAGCCGCAGCGGCGGCCGCTCCGCTGTTCCGCGTGACGCTGGCGAACATGGCCCGCGATCCGGCGATGCGCTTGCTATGCATCGCCAGCGGCCTGTCCTCGTTCGTAAGCTATGGCATGCTCAACTGGATTCCCGCCTACCTGATGCGCGTGCAGCACATGCCGATCGCGGCGGTCGCGACGTGGTTCGCGCCGGCGGCCGGGCTCACCATGGGAACCGGGATGGTTGCAGGTGGATGGCTGGTCAGCCGGACCATCCACAAATCGCCGCGCGGCTATGCGCTGGTACCCGCGTTCGCCACCGCGCTGCTGGTGCCGCTATTCGCCGCGGCGCTGTTCGTCGACGGCTGGGCCCTGTCGCTGGCGCTGATGCTGGTGCCGATGACCTGCTGCATCGTGTTCGTTCCGCCATCGCTGGTGCTGGTGCAGCAACTTGGCCCGCCGTCGGCCCGGGCGACCACCACGGCGGCCCTGCTACTGATGTACAATATCGTGGGACTGGGTCTGGGCCCGCTGATGGTCGGCGCGCTCAGCGACTTGCTCCATCCCGCCCTGGGAATCGAGAGCCTGCGCTTTGCGCTCGTGGGGCTGCTCGCCGTCGGTGTCGTCGCCATGCTCGCGCAACTGGCCCTGGCGCGCCGATTGGAGCGGCTCGCATTGGTCTAGGCGGCACCGGCCTTGCGGCCGAGCCAGCGTTCGAGGATCTCCTCGGTATCCTGCCCGATCTCGCGCGGGGCGGGGCGGCGAATGCCCGATGGCGTGCGCGAGAACTTGGGCACCGGAGCCTGCATCTGTGTCGCGCCGAGCACCGGATCGTCGATCGTCACGATCGCCTCGCGCGCGGCGAAGTGCGGGTCGGCGAGCATCGTCTCGGCGTCGTAGATCCGGCCGGCGGGCACGCCGTGAGCGATCATCGCCGCCTCGAGTTCCTCGATCGTGCGCTGCGAGGTCCACGCCTCGACGATCGCGTCGAGTTCGTCCTGGTTTCGCCCGCGCGCTATGTGGCCGGCATATTCGGGATCGCTCGCCAGTTCGGGGCGGCCCATTGCCTCGCACAGCCGCGCGAACACGGTGTCCTGGTTGGCGCCGATCAGGTACTCGCCGTCCTTGCAGCGATAGACGTTCGATGGCGCGATCCCCGGCAGCCTGGAGCCGGTGCGGGTGCGCTTGTGGCCGCATACGGTCCATTCGGGGATCAGCGCCTCCATCACCTGCAGCACGCTCTCGTAGAGCGAAGTGTCGATTATCTGGCCCTTGCCGCTGCGCTCGCGCTCGTGCAGCGCGGCGAGCGCGCCCATGCAGCCGTAGGTTGCGGCCAGCGTGTCGCCGATCGATACGCCCATGCGGCTGGGTGGACGGTCGGGGTCGCCGACGATGCCGCGCCAGCCGCCCATCGCCTCGCCGATCCCGCCAAAACCGGCGCGCGACGAATAGGGACCGGTCTGGCCGTAGCCGGAAACGCGCACGACTATCAGGCGCGGGTTTTCGTGCAGCAAGTCCTCGGGGGCGAGGTTCCATTTCTCCAGCGTGCCGGGGCGGAAGTTCTCGATAAGAATGTCGCTTTTCAGGATCAGCTCGCGTGCCAGCGCCTGCCCTTCCACCGTGCGCAGGTCGAGGCCAACCGAGTACTTGTTGCGCGCAATCACGCGCCACCATGTCGGCGTTTCGCCCTGGCCCCATTCGCGCATGGGGTCGCCCTTGGAAGGCGCTTCGACCTTGACGACCTCGGCCCCCAAGTCGCCGAGCAGTTGGCCGCAGAACGGGCCGGCGATCAGTTGGCCGAGCTCGACGACGCGCACACCCGCGAGCGAGCCGCCCGATTCCGTTTGTGAAGGTTTGGCACTGTCCATTCTGCTTCCCCCTGTCCAATCCTGCCTCTGGCTATTTTGAATACCATATTCGTGCAAAAGGTCTATCCGCCCATTGGCCGAGAAAGGCGGCCTTACGCCCCGTGTTTACGAAAAACACTATAAAAGATATATAAACCAATAATATAGTATGAACTCGTTGGGTCAATAAGGAGATTTTCCGGAAGCAACTGATGGTGCATCGCGCATCGATTTCAAGAGGATTGAATGCAAATATGCCGTTTCCCCCTTGCGGACTTCAAGGGGGAGTGCGATACTCGCTGCGCCTGGCCCTGGTCCGGGATTTGAAAGTTCCTGCTGGAAACTGGTTTGGCTCAGATGTGCCGTGACCGCAGTTCGATCCGGCTGAGCGTAACTGATTGTGGGCCGGGCCGCGCCAGGCGGACCATCGGCGAAACGTGCTGGACAAGACTGAGCCGCGTGTAATAGATAGATATCAAAGTAATTTGCGAGATCGCAAGATCCGGAAAAGTCAGGTTCAGGAAGAGGGAGGAAGTATGAAATTCGCAGCATCGATCGTCGTTGGCATGACTGCTCTGGCGAGCGGCGTCGTTCTGCCGCAGGTCGCACTGGCGCAGGAAGCCGCGCAGTCCACCGAAGAAGCACCGCCGGGCGCCATCATCGTTACAGCCCAGCGCCGTGCCGAAAGCGTCCAGGACGTTCCGATCGCGATCGCGGCGATCTCGGGCGAAATGGTGGAAGCCAGCGGCAATACCGACATCACTTCGCTGAATGGGCAGATACCGAACGTGGTGCTCCAGACCGAGGGTCTGATCGCCAATATCCCGATGATCTCGATCCGCGGCATGAGCACAGCGGATCCCGATCCCAACAGCGAACCCAAGGTCAGCACGGTCATCGACGGCGTCTATGTGCCTTTTGCTGCCGGCACGATGCTCGACATGTTCGACATCGACCGGGTCGAGGTACTCAAGGGGCCGCAAGGCGTGCTGTTCGGCAAGAACAACCTCGCCGGCACGATCAACATCATTACCTCGCGCCCGACCAACGATGCCGGCGCCGAAGTGCGCGGCACGTTCGGTTCGTTCGGTCTCAAGCAGATCCGCGCAAAGGTGAACACGGGGCTCTTCGCCAATGGCAAGCTGGCGCTCAAGATCGCGGGCAATCTTCGCGATTATGACGGCTACAACACCAACGTGATCACCGGCACCAAACTCAACGCGACCAACAGCAAGTCCTTGCGCGGCGCGATGAAGTTCGATGGTGGCGGTGCCTTCAATTCGATCCTCGTGGTCGACTGGCTGAAGGAACATACCATCGGTCCGGGCGGGCATACTGTCGACAACGGAAGCGCGGCCTACCAATTGCTGCCGCTCGCGGCGCGCACGGACGTGCGCAAGAGCGCGATCGTGTTCGATCCCGTGGCGAACACGGAAACCTATGGCGCTTCGTGGACCTCCAACCTCGATGTCGGCGCGGGAACGATAACCGCCGTGCTGGGCTATCGCCACCTGACGTATTTCACGCACGGCGATTACGACGGACTGACGGTTCCGGTGCCGGGTCTTGACGTGACTCGCGACTTCACGGGTTCATCGGGGAGTGCGGAAGTCCGCTTCGTTTCGGAAACCGGCAAGCTGATCGATTACGTGCTTGGCCTCTACTACGAGACGGACACCTGGACCCAGAACAACACCGTCCTGGTGGCGCCGCCGGTGAAGAGCCTCGCCTACCTGCACCAGAAGACCAAGAGCTATGCGGGCTTCGCGCTGTTCAACATCCATCCAACCGAGCAACTCACGCTGTCACTTGGCGGTCGTTACAGCCACGACCAAAAGAACTACGCGATCGATGCCCGCGTCTTTGCGAACAATGTTTTTGTACCTCCGTCCTCGTTCGCCGACAGCAGTTTCGACAATTCGTGGTCGCAGTTCACGCCGCGTGCGGTGTTGCAGTACAAGCCCAGCCGCGATGTAATGCTCTATGCGTCCTATTCGAAGGGCTACAAGTCGGGCGGATACAACTCGCGCGGCACGATCGCGTCGAACGTCGGGCCGTACAATCCGGAAACGGTGAACGCCTACGAACTCGGCCTGAAGAGCGAACTGTTCGATCGCAAGCTGCGCTTCAACGTCGCGGCCTTCCTGAACAATTTCAAGAACCTGCAGGGAGCCGTCACCAAGATGGGCGCGCTTAGGCCCGAGAACGTGACCGTCAACATCGCGTCTGCGCGGACCTATGGTCTCGAGATGGATGCCGGCCTGCGCGCTTCCAGAAATCTGACGATCAACGCCACTTTCGCTTACCTGCATGCACGCTACACCAGCTTCTGTGCGGATACGGACGGGGTATTCACCGGCACGAATCCGAATTTGGTGCCGACGAACACGCCCGGCCAGTGCGGCACGGCTACGCCGGTTTACCTCGGCACTGCGTTTCAGGGTTTTTCGATTCCGGTGGATTCGACCAACCTTGATATGGCCAACGCCCCCGAATACACCGCCAGCCTGGGCTTCGATTACAAGTTCCCCGTTGGCATGGGTACCATCAATCTCCATGGCGACGGGCGCTATTCCTCGCGCTACAACACCTGGGGCAGGAGCAACGATCCGGCCTATTACCGGGGCGAGGTGGTCTTGCTGAACGGCAGCATCGGGCTGACGAGCGCCACGGACGGCTGGAGCGTCACGCTCTATGGCCGCAACCTGACCAACCAGACCGTGATGTCTGGAGCGATCTCCGCGGGCGCGACACCGATCACGCAGTTCTACATGCCGCCGCGCGAGTTCGGCATCGACGTCGATTTCAAGTTCTGACCAAACGTGCCGGGCGGCGCGCGTAGACGCCGCCCGGCACGGCTTTCCGACACATAACGGGCATCCAGAACGCCCGGGAGAAGCAGATGCCGCTTCAACTTGACCGCCGCAGCCTCATCGCCGGAGCAGGGGCGCTGGCCGGCACATCGCTGGCAGGGCCGGTCCACGCCAGGAACGGGCGCAAGTTCAACGTTCTGATGATCGTCACGGACCAGGAGCAGGGCCTGCAGAGCTGGCCCAAGGGCATGCTTGAAAAGCTCCCGGGGCACCAGGCGCTGCTCAAGCGCGGCCTGCATGTGAAGAACTATCACATCCAAACTACGCCCTGCAGCCCGTCGCGCTCGACGATCTTCTGCGGACGGCACACGCAGCAGACCGGCGTGTATCTCAACGCCGATACGCCCCCGAACCCGGTACTGACCGGCTCGCTGCCGACGCTCGGCAACATGATGCAGGCTGCGGGCTACTACACCAGCTACAAGGGCAAGTGGCACCTTTCCGAGATCAACAAGGACCGCAACTGGAACCGCGTGCCGGGCGGGATCTATCCCAACACCCGCGACGCGATGGAGAAGTTCGGTTTCCACGACTACGACTTCGACGGCGAAGCCGTGGGCCTGACCTGGGACGGCTATCGCTCGGACGAATACGTCGCCGCCGCAACGTCGCGCTCGATCCTCGATTACGGAGACAAGGCGGGGCAGGACGGCAGGCCGTGGTTCATGGTCTGCGGCCTCGTCAACCCGCACGACATCATGTTCTACGACGCGACCGGCAGGCAGGCGGAAAGCCGTCCGCACCGGGACCTGCTCGCCCCGGTGATGCGCGAACCGGGCGATCCGCTTTACGCCGTCGACAACGGCTTCGACATGCCGGAGAGCTTCTACAAGGACGACCTGTCCACCAAGCCCGAGGCGCACCGTGCGATCCGGCGGCTGAGCGACGCGTTCTACGGCAAGCTGCCGCTCGACGATCACGCGTCGTGGCTTCGTTTCCGCAACTACTATTACAACTGCCTGCGAGACGTCGACCGCCGCCTGCAACAGGTCCTCTGGGCGCTGGAGAAGAGCGGGCAGATGGACAACACGATCATCATCTACACTGCCGACCACGGCGAGCGTTGCGGCGCGCACACCCTTCGCCAGAAGGGCGGCACGATGTACCGCGAGGAAATCAACGTGCCGATGATCATCGTCCACCCCGACCTGCCGGAGA